>CAIMEK010000750.1 GCA_903839965.1 uncultured Acetobacteraceae bacterium
ATGGCTGCTACTATTACGTGATGGAGCTGGTGGACGGCTACACGGTCGGCGAATGGATCCGCCGCAAGGAGCGTCTGGACGAGACCGACGCGCTGACCGTGGCCGAGAGCGTGATCGCCGCGCTCGACTACGCCTGGACCAATTACAGCATCATTCACTGCGACATCAAGCCCGAGAACATCATGGTGGACGCCGACGGATCGGTGAAGACCACCGACCTCGGCCTGGCGCGCGCCATCGTCTCCATGCATGCCAAGGAACAGGAGCAGGAAGTCCTCGGCACGCCCGCCTACATGTCGCCCGAACAGGTGACCGGCCAGCCGGACCTCGACTGCCGCGCCGACATCTACGCCCTGGGCGCCACGCTCTACCACATGGTCACGGGACACCCGCTCTTCGCCGGCGAGGGCGCCGACGACGAGATCATGCAGAAGCAGCTCATCGCCACGGTGCCGAGCCCCTCGCGCGAAGTCAGCGGCCTCTCCCACGGCTTCGTGCTGCTGCTGGCCAAGATGCTGGCCAAGGACCGCAAGTACCGCCCGCAGGACTGGAAGGCCGTGATGGCCGACATTCGCCGCGTGCGCGACCGCCGCACCCCCTCGGGCCATGAGCCGCCCCCGGGTTCCAGCACGATCTTCATCGACACCAACGAGTCCGATTCCGTCCGCCGGCACACCATGCAGGTCGCTTCGACCAGCGCCAAGCCGGCCGAGGAGAACAGTTCGTGGGTGGCGCGCATCCTCCTCTGGACGGTGGTGCTGCTGGCCATCGCCTTCGGCGTCTGGTACTTCCTGCTGGGCGGTTCCCAACAGGTCAAGGATCATGCCGCCGCCTCGCCGGCGCAACTCTCGGACGATGACCGCTACAAGGCGGCGCTGGCATACGCAGCCGACAACACCAACGACCTCGTCGGCGGCATCGCACGGCTCGATGCCGTCCTCGCGCAGGCGCCCGGTTCGTGGTATGCGCAGGATGCGCGCGTGCGGCGCGACGTCATGCGCGTGCAGCTGGACAACGCCCTGCAGGCGATCTACAAGCGGCTCGACGTGCAGGCGCGCGACCTGATTTCGCACAACCACACCGACGAGGCCCTGCGGCTGTTCGAGAAATACGAGGGCGACTACGTGGCGGAAACCGCGGCCTGGCGGCAGGAGCAGGCGCAAATGCTGCGCGGACATCCGCCCACGCCTACACCGACACCCCCCACGCCTGTGCCGACGCCGCGCCCGCGCCCGACACCCGTGCCGACACCGCGCCCGGCAATGATCACGCAGGAAGAGGGGATGTTGCGCATGGGCCGCACCCTGCTGAAGAGCGGCGTCGACGCTGCCAGCCGGCAGGCGACCGACCTCGCCTCCCTGCGCACCGACTGGCCCAAGGGCGGCGATTTCGACGCGCTGCAGAAACTGCTGAAGCAGGCCAGCGAAACCCGGCAGGCGGTGGTGGACACCTTTACGGCCGAGAACGGCAAGGAAATTACCGTGGCCCTGACGCAGGGCCCGGTGAAGGGGACGGTCGGGGAGGTGGCCGGCGATCGCATCCACCTGACCCTGGCTGGCGGCGCCGACCGGAGCTTCTCGATGGACGATGTGGATCCGGCCGAAAAGCTGAAACGCCTCGGCCGCACCGGCGAAACCGGCGCCGGCGCCACGCTGCTCAAGGGGGTGTGGGCCTACCGCGCACACGCCACGGATCGCGCCAAGACCTATTTCTCCTCGCTCCCGGAACCGGTGGGTACGACGCTCGCACGGGTGGTCGACGAAAAACCGTAAACAAGAACCGCATCTTCATGGCTGGCATCCGAATCGAACGAGGCGTGATCAACCGGGCGCAGACCCGGATGGCGGCGTACACGCTGTCGCCTCCCCCCGCCGCGCCGCAGCCCAAACGCTGGCGTCCCTGGATGACGGTGGCCTGCATCGCGGGCGGCGTCCTGCTGGTGCTGATCATCGTCGTTGTGAGCTGCACCGCCTCGGGCCCGTCCCAGCCGCCGGCCCCGCCCACCAATCTGCCGGCCTGGGCCGCCAGCAACAACGCCGCGTCAGGCGGGCAGTTGGCCCCGGCGCCCGTGACGCCACCGGCACCCGTGGCCGCGCCGGTCGAGGCCGTGGCCGGCGGCACGCAGGTCGTCGCGCGCGAACCGAACAAGTGGCAGAGCAAGACTTGCTCATTTGGCCCCAACTTTGTCGTGAATGCCGATTTCGGCTTGCCGCTCGGCGCCCTGCCCAAGGGGTGGGAAGTGGTCGGCGCGGCATCTCCGGCCATGACCGTGCAGGCGCCCAACAGCCCCTTCACGGCCTTCTTTGCCGACAACGGCAAGGCGGCTCGCCTGCAGGTTGCCAAGGACAGCGCGAACCAGACGCCGGCCTTCCGCCTGCCGCTGGGCGGCTTGGTCAAGAACGACGCCAGCATGGGGCAGCGCGTGCTCTTCGCCTGGGATACGCGCGTGGCGCCCGGCACCGACACCTGGACCATCGAGGACCGCGCCGGCGGCAAGGCCATGGCGTTCTCGCTGCAGGTCGGGCGCGATGCGGTCATGCTCGACAATTCGGAGTACGCCATGGCCAAGCTGGATTCCAATGCCTGGCACCATGTCGAACTCTACGTCAATTACGAGGACGCGAATGTCTGCGTCGAGGGGCTGCTCTACAACAGCGCCGGCAAGGTGCTGCGGACCTGGCGGAAACAGGAGGCCATGTCCATGATCGACCGCAAACAGCCCCCCACCGGTTGCGAGGAGCTGTTCATTCAGGGCAAGGCCGTCGACGGCAACCGCGCCGTGCTGATCGACAACCTCTACATCGGTATCGTTTCCCAGCGGCGATGAATTCCTTGTTCCAAGGAATTCATTACGATGTCGACATTCGTCGTCGATCCCATTCGCATTTCGACTAATCCGGCACGATTCAGTTGAGCGAGTGGTTCTCCCAAGTGGCAGCGGCGTCTCGCCGCTGCAGTCTCTCGTTGTGCAGAGCCGGGACG
>CAIMEK010000751.1 GCA_903839965.1 uncultured Acetobacteraceae bacterium
CATATTTGAGCGAGCAATTCCGCCAGCTCGCGGATCGTAGGGCGATTCCGCTCAAGCTGGCATTGCTCTAGCACTCCTGCAGGCCAAAGCCGACCGGCTGCGGTTTCCCTGCGCTACCCGGGAGGCAGGCTTGCCATGTGCAGGTGCCGAGCCGCAGCCCGGCACGCGCACGCCCGGGGTTGTCCTTTCCGGCCGGGGCTGGGAGGCTGCCAACCGCCACCCCCGGGGCCCCGATGAGCAGCAGCGAACGACCCGACGAATTCCTGGTCGCGCCCGACCCGGACGATCCGGCGCTGACGCGGGAAGTGAGCGGCGTCGACCACACCGGCGCCGCCGTGCTGACGCGCGTGCCGGTGGAGCGGCCGTTGACCTTGTTCCTGAACGGCCAGGAGATCGTCACCCTGATGACCATCGGCGACCGGCCGGACTGCCTGGCGGTCGGCTACCTGATGAACCAGGGCATGCTGCGGCGCGGCGATGCGATAGACGGGATCGATGTCGACCTGGAGCTCGACGTGGTAGTGGTGCGCACCCCGGCCCGCACCGATTTCGAGGAGAAGCTGCGCAAGAAAACCCTGACCAGCGGCTGCGCGCAGGGCACCGCGTTCGGCGACCTGCTGGAGCGGTTCGAGCAGGTGCGGCTGGACCCCGAGGCGCGGCTGCACACGAGCTGGCTGTATTCCCTGTCGCGCAAGATCAACCTGCGCCCCAGCCTGTATCTGACGGCGGGAGCCATCCACGGCTGCGTGCTGTGCGAGCAGGACCGGCCGCTGGTGTATATGGAGGATGTCGGGCGACACAACGCGATCGACAAGATCGCCGGATGGATGTGGCTGCAGGGCGTCGGGCCCGCGGGAAAGCTGTTTTTCACCACCGGCCGGCTGACCAGCGAAATGGTCATCAAGTGCGTGCAGATGGAAATTCCCATCCTGGTCAGTCGCAGCGGCTTCACCGCCTGGGCCGTCGAGCTGGCGCACCGGGCGGGGCTGACCCTGGTGGGGCGGGCCAAGGGCAAACGTTTCCTATGCGTATCGGGCGCCGAGCGCCTGCGCTTCGACGCCGATCCGCGCGAAACCGTGCCGGAAGGCGCCGAGCGGAAAGCGGCGCGGGACGACGACTGAAGGAGTGTTTCAGACGCCCGCTGCCAGCAAGGCCTCCGCCTCGGCCAGTTCGTCGGGGCTGTTGACGTTGAAGAACGGGTCCACCGCGCCGCCGTCGAACTGCGCGGTGACGACACTGTAGCGCGCCGTCCATGCATCGATCCTGCGCATGCCGCCGCGCAACGCCGCCTCCAGCGGATCGGCCAGGGCAGCCGGCCAAAGCGCCACCACCGGGTGCGTGCGGCCGCCGCTGGTGGCGCAGGCAATCGCGGCGCCCGCCGCCTGGCGCGCTTCGTTGAGCCCCGCAACAAGGTTTTCGGGCAGGAACGGCGTGTCGGTGGGCACCGACAGCACGTCCGCCACTCCCAGCGAGGCGGCCCAGCGCATGCCCGCCAGCACGCCGGCCAACGGTCCCGGGTTGTCGGGCAACGGGTCGGCCAGCACCGGCAATTCCCAGGCGGCGAAGCGGGCCGGGTCGCCGTTGACGTTCAGCGCCACGGCCCGCACCTGGGGACGGATGCGGTCGAGCACATGGTCCAGCAGCGGCCGTCCGCCCAGCATGCGCAGCGGCTTGTCGCCGCCCCCCATCCGCCGCGCCAACCCGCCTGCCAGCAACACCGCGACCGGCCGTTTATCCGAACTCATGCGCTCTCCTCGGGCGGCGGGTTGGCGAGAGAATTATCGCCGCCCGCCGGCGGCTTTTACGATATCGCCAACGGCCGGACCGACACAGGCCAGAACGTCGTCCGGCGTTCGGCCACGCTTGGGAATGCGGCCCACGTTCAACGCGCGCACACGAGGCGACCTTTCCACCGCCGCCACTCCGCGCTTCACGTCGCCGTGCGGGAGTTTCGCGCGAGACCCAGTATCCGGGCGTTGCGCGCATCGTCCCGGCCGGAAGCCATTGCGGCGTCGAACGCACGCTCCGTGACCTTGATGATATGGCGGGCAATGAAAGCCGCGCCTTCGCGCGCGCCATCTTCGCTGTTCTTCAGGCAGCACTCCCATTCCAGGCAGGCCCAGCCGCCATAGCCGTAGCGCGTAAGGCGCGAGAATATTCCGGCGAAATCCATCTGGCCGTCGCCGAGGCTGCGAAACCGGCCGGGGCGGTCGATCCAGGACTGGTATCCTCCATACACGCCGCTGCGCGCCGACGGCACGAATTCCGCATCCTTCACATGGAAGCAGCGAATCCGCTCATGGTAGCAGTCGATGAAGCCGAGGTAATCGAGGTGCTGCAGCAGGAAGTGGCTGGGATCGTACTGGATGGCGAGCCGCTTGTGGTTGTCCACCTTCTCGAGCAGCCGCTCGAACGTGACGCCGTCATGCAGGTCTTCGCCGGGATGCAGCTCGAAACACAGATCCACGCCGACCGCATCGAACGCATCGAGGATCGGCCGCCACCGCCGCGCCAATTCGTTAAATCCGGCCTCCACGAGGCCTTCCGGTATGGGTGGATATGGGTAGAAATACGGCCACAGCAGAGATCCGCTGAACGTGGTGTGTCGCGTCAGGCCCAGCCGCCGGCTGGCGCGCGCGCCAAGCAACAGTTGCGCGTTCGCCCATTCGCGGCGGGCCGCCGGATTGCCGCGCAGCGCGGCCGGCGCAAACACATCCGCCACGTCATCGAAACCTGGATTGACCGCCATCAGATGACCCTGCCGCGGGCTGCTGAGTTCGGTCAGTTGCAGACCGTGGCGGGCCAGGGTGCCGCGAACCTCGTCGCAATACGCATCGCTCTCGGCGGCGCGCGCGAGATCGAAGATCGCCGGGATTGTCGTTGGAATCTGCAGGCCGCGAAACCCGAGTCCCGCGGCCCAGCCCGCCAGGCCGTCGAGCGAGTCGAACGGCGGCGTCGTTGCGATGAACTGCGCGATGCATAACCCCGGCCCCTGGATGGTGGCCGGCAGGACTTGTTCGTTCGACATTGGACCCAACCACACTGTTTCGGCTCAACCAATGTATCAGGTGCCCTGAGCCGAGTGGGCGAACTGCACGGAGGAGGACCGCAAGATAGATGATCCGCTTGGTCGCCCTGCCGAAGACGGTGATCTGCTTGTTGCGCGCCGGGTCGATGGCATCCGTCGGCAGAACGCTGTCGATCAGGTTCACCTGTCCGGACAGCAGCGCCGCCACCCACTGAACCCGGAGCCGACGGCCGCCGCGCCGGCCATTCCCAGAAACCGACGACGGAGCATTGTGGCACTCCCAGCGCTTGGTTGATTCGCGGGAATCCATGCACCATTCGCCGCACAGGGGCAACCATGAAACGGGTGCCATGCCCCTCGCCGCTTTACCGGTTCGCCTCACCCCAAATCGGCATATTTGACGACATGTTAGTATTTCAGCCGCTTCCAACGGCCGATGCCGTCGGCGGGTGCCGGCCGGGACGTCTGGAATTCGTAACGATGGCACGGCATTTCATGGCCCGTGCCCCCCCTCCGTGGGCCACTCTTGCCGCCGTGAAATTAAAGGCTTGGTAGTGCGGCCACGTCATTCTGGCTGACGCCATGCAGTTTTACCCCGCCCTCGCGACACTCCGCTTCATTGGCCGCTCGAAGGCATGGGCGCGCGATGGCACTGTCTTGGTTAAAATAGGTTGTTGGGTGGTGGCGGCCGTCGTTGTGGCGGTCGGTGTCATGCTTTGGAACCTCCGCCAGGAAGCTCTCGGCGCCGCTGGTATCGAGACTAAGAACCTTGCGGCGGTGATAGCTGGCCAGACCAGCCGATCCGTTCAGGCCGTGGATATCGTGCTGCGTGATTTGCAGGACTGGTTTACCGACTTGAACCGTAACCGCCCCGGAGAATTCCTCAGTGACGCCGGAATGCGGCATGTCTCCGATTTTCTCCGCGGCCGCGCCGCGCGCATTCCACAGGTTGACGTCATCGCGCTGATCGGCGCCGATGGCGAGCGGGTAAACTATTCGCTCGCCTGGCCCCCACAGCCAGGCAATCTGGCGGATCGCGAGTTCGTCCGCCACTTCGCCGCAGGGCGTGACACGGAACTTTTTATTGGCGAGCCGATAATCTCCCGCGCCACGGGGCTGTGGTCGATCAGTCTCGCGCGCGGAATCTACGGACAGGACGGCCAGTATGTCGGTGCGATCGTGGCCGTTCTGCCGCTGACCGCCTTCACCGACTTCTATGCATCGATCGACCTCCCGAACACCGCCTCCATCCTGTTGCTGCGGCGTGACGGCATTGTGCTGGTTCGCCATCCCGACGTCATCAGGCGTGCCGGACAGCGGATGCCACGCGAATCTGAATGGTATCGGTTGGTGGCGCAGGATGGCGGCAACTACACCTCGCCCGGGTATTTCGACGGCAGGATCCTGTTGGTGGCGGTGCATCCGCTCACGGATTATCCCCTGGTCGTCGATGTCGCGCTGGGCAAAGACACGGCGCTCTCCCGCTGGCGGCGGAACGCCCTGGTGATCGCCATCGGAACGTGCTGTGCGGCCGGTTGCCTGCTGCTGATGCTGTGGATGCTGCAACGGCAGTTTGCCCGGCTGCGGGACTCCGAGAACGCCTTGACCGCGCGCAACCGCGACCTGACGCGGTCCGGCGATGCCTTGCGAATGAGCGAGGCACGACTGGCCGCCGCGTCGCACGAATTGGCAACGACGCTGACCGCGATGGATCAGGGTCTGATGATGGTCGACGGCCAGGGCATTGTGGCGGTTTGCAATGCCCGTGCGATGGCCATGCTGAATCTGTCGCCGGAACTGATGGCCTGCCGCCCGTTCTTTGCCACAATCGCCGCCAACTCCTCCGTCATCGAAGCCGTCAACGAGGTCGCCGCGCCTAACCGCGATGTGCAGCCCGATGTCTTTTTCCGGAGCTGGCCTCGGGACCATCACATGCCCGACGGCGGTATCCTGGAAATACGGCGTGTCGCGCTGGACGCGGGCGGCTTCGTGGCCACCTTCGACGACGTTACCGCGCGACGGCGCGCCGAAGCACAGGTGACGTTTCTGGCCCGCCATGATCCGCTCACCCGGCTGCCGAATCGTGCCGCGTTCGTTGAACGGCTTGAGCAGGCCGTGGCGCAGGCCGGGCGCGGTTCAACCGCGGCCGTGCTGTGTCTCGACCTCGATCACTTCAAGGGGGTCAATGACACTCTCGGGCATCCCGTCGGGGACCGGCTTCTGCGCGTGGCCGCCGAGCGGCTGAGTGCTTGCGTGCGCGAGGTGGACATGGTCGCGCGCTTCGGTGGCGACGAATTCGCCGTCGTGCAACACGCGCCGAAGCGCAGCGAAGATGTTGCGTTGCTGGCACAGCGAATTGTCGACACGCTTGGTCAGCCGTACGACCTGGACGAGCATCGGCTGGTCATTGGGGCGAGCCTTGGCATCGCTCTGGTACCGACAGACGGGTCGGAGCCGGATACGCTGCTGAAGAACGCCGACATAGCGCTCTACCAGGCGAAAACCGCGGGGCGGGGAACCTATCGCTTCTTCGCTCCCGATATGGATGCGCACCTGAAGCAAAGGCGCCAGCTGGAGCTCGACCTGCACAACGCCGTCCTGCATCACGAATTCGAGTTGCTCTACCAGCCGGTGGTGGATTTGAGCACCTTCCGCGTATGCGCCTTCGAGGCCTTGCTGCGCTGGAACCATCCGAAGCGCGGTCTGCTGGGACCTGGCGAATTCATCGGATTGACCGAGGAGATGGGGCTCATTGTGCCGATTGGCCAGTGGGCGCTGCGTGAAGCCTGCCGGGCAGCCGCTGCGTGGCCGAATGATGTGCGGGTGGCGGTCAATCTGTCGTCGGTGCAATTCCGTGGCGAGGACCTGGTCCGTACCGTATCGGAGGCCCTGCGTCTGACCAGCCTGGCGGGCGGACGGTTGGAGCTGGAGATTACCGAGAGCGTACTGCTGAACAACAGCGAGCGGGTTCTCTCGATCCTGCACGAGCTGCGGGCGCTTGGGGTGCACATCTCGATCGACGATTTTGGTACGGGCTATTCCTCGTTAAGCTACTTGCGCAGTTTTCCGTTCGACAAAATCAAGATCGACCAATCATTCATCCGCGACCTGACCGGCAACAAGGACGTCGCGGCTATCGTGCGGGCAATAACGCGCATGAGCAATTCGCTCGGCATGTCGACAACGGCAGAGGGGGTTGAAACCTCGGACCAACTTTTCCAGGTGTGCGCGGAGGGGTGCACCGAAGTGCAGGGCTACCTGTTCAGCGTTCCGCGACCGGCCAGCGATGTGCCGCTGATGCTGCACCGGATCGACCACGACATGCAGTTTTCGCATTTCGCCGACACCGGGAACGAACGGGAAAGGTCGGGCGTCTTTCGTCTTCGCGCCATGGCTGCCAGCCAGGTGGTGGCTTTGTAGCCGGCACGTAGAGGACCGACCGGGCATGGTTGAATGCTGCAACCCGGGTCTGACGGAAATCTCTATTTTGCTCGAATTGCTGTATTGTTGAGCTGTTACTATATCGTTTCCATATCGTTAGTTTGTGCCAAAACGATACGCTGCGATGTATCTCGCGGGTCCCGAGACTGACAGGGATCGGTGCGGTTTTTGGCGGCAGCAACACCATGGCGGTTGGCATGCCATGCATCCTGGCCCAGCCTGCAGCGACCTTGGCCATAGGAACGATTGCCACGTTGGCCGTTCGGCGTGGTAAATCGTATGGTGCAGTCGAACACGGAGCATGCGGCATTGAACGAGCGACCCACCACACGCCGGCGCAAGTCGATCAATTTTCGCGTCCATGCCCTGGAAAGCTCGCTGTTCAAGGGAGCACAGCAATTCTTTGGATCCCGGTTCGGCGTCGGGGTTCCGGAAATGCGCATCCTCAGCAATCTCGATAGCGAGGGCGAGCTGGTGGCCAACCAACTGGTTGCGCTGACCGCGATGGACAAGGGGCTGGTGAGTCGCATCCTCAACGCGTTGCATAAGCGCAGGCTGCTGCTGGCCTCGGAGTCCCCGACGGATGCGCGGCGGCGGAGCTGGGCGCTGTCGCGCAACGGCCGGGCACTGGTGGAGCAACTGCGCCCGCTCTGGAAGCAGCGCGAGGCGATGATCCAGGCCGACCTGTCTTTGCAGGAACACGAATTGCTGGAAGAGCTTCTCGAACGCCTGTTCATCGCCTCCGAGAAACTGCGCACTGAGGAGGCCGCTGCGTTGCAGGACGACCCCAAGCGCGCCCGGCGGAGGCGCCCGGCGCAGGTTCGCGCCAGGCAACCCGAGGCGGCGGAATAGCACGCCGCCGCCGCTTTCACCTGGGAGCGGATTGGGTTATTGACTTGTCAACTTCGCAGATGAAAATGGCACGGATTGCGCACGCCGCAGCCGACCGGGGCATCGGCGTATGCAGGCTGCAGACTGAACTTTGACGAAGCTTGCGGACCAACAACGAGGGAGGACAGGGCATGTTGCTGCTTTACGTCCGGCGGATCGTGGCCGCCCTGGTGTTCGCCCTCATGCTTTCGCTCGCTGGGGTTGGCGGGGATGGGCGTGCGCAGAGCTATCCGCGGCCCGGCCGGCCGATCACCCTGATGGTGCCGTACGCGCCCGGCGGCGGCACGGACACCGGCGCGCGCCTGATGGCGGCGGGCATGGAGCCCATTCTCAAAACCTCGGTGCAGGTGGTCAACCGCCCTGGCGCCGGGTCGGAAGTGGGCCTGACCCAACTCGTGCGCGCCCGGCCCGACGGCTACACCTTGTCCTATCTCGTCGTTCCGACCGTGGTGACGCACTACCTCGATCCGGCCCGCCAGGCCATCTACACGCGAACCAGCTTTCAGCCGATCGGCCGGCATTATGTTTCGCCGGCCATGCTCGCGGTCCGCTCCGACAGCCCCTATCGCACGCTCAAGGATCTTGTGGACGCGGCCCGCGCGCGACCCGGCGCCATCACGGTCAGCGACAGCGGGCTGATGGGCGTGCCCAATTTCCTCACGCTCATGCTGGGGCAGGCGGCCGGCGTTCAGTTCACCCCGGTGCACTTCGACGGCGGCGCGCCGTCGATCACGGCCCTGCTCGGCAGTCATGTCGAGGTGCTCGCCGGCGGCACCAACGATGCGTCCGCACACAAAAGGAGCGGAGAATTCCGTGTGCTCGGCGTCTCCGACGAGCAGCCCGACCCGACGATGCCCGAAATCCCAACAATGCGGTCGCTGGGCTATGACGTGATCGCAGTGTCCAACACCGGCATGGTGGCACCGGCCGGCACCCCGCCGGAGGTGGTCGAAGTGCTCACCAATGCGATGAAGACAGTGATCGACAGGCCCGAGCATCAGGAGAAGCTTCGCTCCATCGCCCTGATTGCAGCCTACCTGGACCCTGCCGGCTACACCAAAGTGTGGATCGACAACGAGAACCGGGTGACGCCGATCCTCGCCACGCTGCGGCCGCACTGAACCCGGCGCATCGGCGGCGCCAGCGATGCACTCCGTCCGGTAGCGCGAACTCTTCGCCGGCGGCGCGCTGACCAAATCCGCCATCGCGGAAAAAGCCGACCCGCTGCTGGAGGGCGGCACTGACCTGCGCGGCCCGGACTGGCGGGGCTGGGGCTGCATCATTGGCGGGGTCGCGCTGTTCATCTTCCTGGCCTGGGCCAGCGGCCTGGCCAGCGCGATCTTCGCCGGCGTGTTCGTTTCGCTGTGCGTGGTGCTGATTCTCTCCCAGCTGTACGCCCAACTGGTCAGGCATCGGGCCAGGCAAGGGACTGCCCGTCGCCGGGCAGCCCCGACGCGGCACCTTCAGGTGTTGGCGAGATTGATGAAGCGCTGGAATTCGCCGTGTCCGTTCTTCACCGTGAACAGCGCGATCGGTTTCAGCGCAACGCCGTTTGCCTGGAAGGTCAGGTCGCCACCGAACACGGTGGGAAACACCGGATTCGCCCGTAGGGCCGAAACCAGCCTGCCGCCCCGGAAATAGTCGCCCCCTTCGGCGCGGGCACGCCTGATGCATTCGGCCAACAGCTTGAAGCCTTCATAGTAGTTGGCTGCGTAGAATTCGGGCGGCTCGCGGTAGCGGGCGACATAGGCTTCGTTGAAAGCCTTCAACCGCGGCTGCTGTGAATTGCGATCGAAGAAATCCGAGGAATAATGGTAACCTTCGGCGGCCGGTCCGGCGACGTTGGCAATCTGCGTCGTATATTCGATGCCGACGATCATCTGCTTCATGCCGTATTCGCGGGCCCGCTTCATGCCCAGGCCGGGGTCGGGATCGAACAGCCAGAGCGCCAGAACGTCGCAGCCGCTTGCCCGCAGCTTGGCCATCTGCGTGTCGACGTTGTTGGACTCGCGGGCATATCTCTCGTTGGCGACCACCTTGCCGCCATGCGCCGTCCAATAGGCTTCCGCCGCGCCGGAGAGGCTGGTGCCATCGTCGGTGCTGTGGGTCAGCTGCCCAAGCTTCGTCAAATGCTGCTCCAGGGCCGGGACAAGAGCGGCCCGTGCCAGATCGGAGGCGAGCGTTCGGTTGCGGAACAGGAACTTGTATTCGCCGACATGGGAATTGGAAACCGACCCGCCGTCCATCATCATGATCTGCTGCTGCTCGCAGATCGGCGCGATCGCCAGCGTGACCGTGGAATACGAGGTCAGCAGCGCCTGGATGTCATAGCGCTGCCGCAGCCTGACCAGCGCATCGACGCCACCCTTCGGCGATCCCTGGTGGTCCTCGATCGCGGCTTCGACCTTGATGCCGTCGATGCCGCCCGCCGCGTTGATTTCCTCGGCCGCCTGCAGGATGCCGCGCCGCATCAGTGTGCCGGGGTTGTTGCCGCCGGGATCGGTCATGCCGAGCAGGGCGCCGATGCGGAACACCGGCGGATCTTTCGGCGGATCGGCAGCCCAGGCGCGGGAAAATGCGAGCGGCGCCGCGGCAAGTAGCCCGGTCGCTGTGCGCCGCCCGATCCTGCCGAGGCGCTTCGTGGTGTCGAACCGTACGTTGCCAATCAATCCGATCATCGTGGTATCTCCACAATTCCATCCGCACTACGCCGCATCGGCGCGGGCTGCCCGCCGCCGGGCAGCCCTGTCCCGGCAGCCTCAGAGGCTGTCGAGCTTCACGAAGCGCTGGAATTCGGCGCGCCCGCTCTTCACCTGGAACAGGGCGATCGGCCGCAGCGCGACGCCGTTGGCCTGGAAGGTCAGGTCGCCGCCGAACACGGTGGGAAACACCGGAGCGGCCCGCAATGCAGCGAGCAACCTGGGACCGTTGAAATAGTCGCCTCCCTGCGCGCGGGCGCGGCGGATGCATTCGGCCGCCAGCTTGAAACCGTCGTAGTAGTTGGCAGCGTAGAACTCGCCGGGTTCGTGATAGCGCGCCACATAGCCCTCATTGAATGACTTGAGGCGCGGCTCCTGCGAATTGGGATCGAAAAAGTCGGAGGCATAGGTGTAGCCCTCGGCCGCCGGCCCGGCGATGCGGGCGATCTGCGAGGTGTACTCGATGCCGACGATCAGTTGCTTCATGCCGAATTCGCGGGCCCGCTTCAGACCTAGCCCGGGATCGGGATCGAACGCCCAGATCGCCAGCACGTCGCACCCGCTCGCCCGCAGCTTGGCCATTTGCGTGTCGATGTTGTTGGCGTCCGGCGTCATCATTTCGTTGCCGACGACCTTGCCGCCATGCGCGGTCCAGAACGGCTCCGCTGCTTTCTGCAGGCTGACGCCGTCATCGGTGGTGCGCGTGAGCTGCGCGAGCCTGGTCAGTTTCTGTTCCAGCGCGGGCACCAGGGCCGCCCGTGCAAGATCGAGAGCCAACGTGCGGATGCGGAACAGATACTTGTACTCGCCCACATGAGCGTTGGAAGCCGAGCCGCCGTCGAATGCCAGAATCTGCTGCTGCTCGCAGATCGGCGCCACGGCCTGGGTGACCGTGGAATAGGAGGACAGTATCACCTGGATGTCATAGCGCTGCCGCAGCCTGACGAGCGCATCCACGCCGCCTTTCGGCACGCCCTGATGGTCCTCGATCGCGGCCTCGACCTTGATGCCATCGATGCCGCCCGCCGCGTTGATTTCCTCGGCCGCCTGCAGGATGCCCCGCCGCATCACCGTGCCGTTGTGACTGCCGCCGGGATCGGTCAGTCCAAGCAGAGCGCCGATGCGGAACACCGGCGGGTCTTTCGGCGAATCGGCGGCGTAAGCGCGGGAGAATGCGAACGGTGCCGCCGCGAGAAGTCCCGTCGCCGCGCGTCGGGGAATTCTCCCCTGCCGCTTGCTGGTGTCGGGGTGTGCACCATCAACCGGTTCGGTCATTGTGAGATGTCCTGCGTTTCTGTTGAAGCTCAGCAGACGGCCATCGCGCGAAAGACGTATCGAAGCCGGTTGACGGCCCGGACAGCATCCGGTGTCCGGGCCGTCCGCCGGTTAGCGCCCTTTCCAGACCGGCTTGCGTTTCTCGCCGAACGCACGCGGGCCTTCCGCTCCATCCTCGCTCTCGGCCGTCTCCTGGTCGAGATGGCGGCCATACGCGATCACCGCCGGTTCGAAAGCGGTGCTGAGGCGATACAGGCGCACCGCGGCCTGCACGGCCAGCGGCGAGCCGTCGCAGATCATTTCGGCGAGCTGTTCCGCCGTCTCGATCAGCTTGTCGCGCGGCACCACCCGGTTGACGATGCTGTGCTGCAGGCACTCCTGCGCCGTCAGCCGCCCGTTGCACAGCGTGAGATAGGCCGCGACCGTGCGCGGCAGGGCCGCGTAGATTTCGTACGGGTTGCCGAGCCGGCCGACCTTGGTGTGGGTGTCGCCGATCCAGGCGCCCTCCGCCATCACGCGCAACTGGCACTGCAGTGCGATCGACAGCCCGACGCCGACCGCCAGGCCGTTGATCGCCGCGATCAAAGGCTTCTCCAGGTTGGCATCCTGCGGCTGGCCGCCGCCACCCCACTGGAACAACGGATTGTTCGGGTCCTCGTGCGGCGTGCGCTTGCCCTGCGCCTGGTACTGCGCCAGGAACTTGACATCCCGGCCGGCGCAGAACGCCTTGTCGCCGGTGCCGCTGACGATGGCGCAATAGATGTTCGGGTCGATCCCGATATCCCGCCAGCAGGCGCGCAGCTCCGCATAGGCGTAGCTGTGCAGTGCGTTCATCACCTCGGGGCGATTGATGGTGACGTAGGCGACGTGGCCCTTCTTCTCATAGATGACGTGTTCGAGGTTCTTCGGCATCGAAGCCGGATCGTAGGGCGATTGATAACGGGACATTGGCGGTTCCTTATCAGACTGGTTGACGAAATTTCTTCCTGCAGACAACCCGCCGGGCAGTTCCCGTCACAACGGTGCAAGACGCCCTCTCTCGACAGAGAGATCGGCCGTTCGCCCATTGAACGCTTGCTCCCCGGAAGATTCTCCCGTCTGGTTGCATTTGCTCCGTAATCGTCCGATGCCGGGAAAGCAAGGGCGGCCCGGATGGCTGCCAACGCACGTCCGGACCGCCGCAATGCCTAGCGCATTTTCCAGACCGGCTTGCGTCTTTCCTTGAACGCCCGCGCGCCCTCCGCACCATCCTCGCTCTCGGCCGTCTCCTGGTCGAGTTGGCGGGCATAGGCGACCAGCGCCGGTTCGAAGGCGGTGCTGAGGCGATAGAGGCGAACCGCCGCCTGCACGCACATCGGCGAACTGTCGCAGATCATCTCCGCAAGCTGCTCGGCCGTCTCCATCAGCTTGTCGCCGGGCACCACCTTGTTGACGATGCTGTGCTGCAGGCATTCCTGCGCCGTCAGCCGGCCGTTGCACAGCGTGAGATAGGCCGCGACGACCCGGGGCAAAGACGCGTACAGATTGTGCGCCGAACCGAGGCGGCCGATCTTCGTATGGGTGTCGCCCACCCAGGCATCGTCCGCCATCACCCGAAGCTGGCACTGCAGCGCGAGTGAGAACCCGATGCCGACCGCCAGGCCATTGATCGCCGCGATCAGCGGCTTCTCCAGGTTGGCGTCGTTCGGCGTTCCGCCGCCGCCCCAGTGGTACAGCGGGTTGTTCGGATCCTCGTGTGGCGTGCGCTTGCCCATCGCCTGGTACTGCGCCAGGAACTTGATGTCCCGCCCGGCGCAGAACGCCTTGCGGCCGGACCCGGTGAGGATGCCGCAATAGATGTTCGGGTCGATGCCCATGTCACGCCAGCAGGCCCGCAACTCGGCATAGGCGAAGCTGTGCAGCGAGTTCAGCACCTCGGGGCGATTGATGGTGACGTAGGCAACATGGCCCTTCTTCTCGTAGATCACGTGCTCAAGGTTCTTCGGCATCGAAGCCGGATCG
>CAIMEK010000752.1 GCA_903839965.1 uncultured Acetobacteraceae bacterium
AAGGCGAGGCGGTACTGCCAGATGCCGACGATGCTGGTGACGATGCCGACGCGCAGCGCCTTCGCCTCCAGCTCGTCGCCCTGCTCGATATGCGCCTCGATGTAGCCCTGGTAGCGGCCCGGCTCGAAGGCGGCGCGGGCCCGCCCGGCCAGGCCGGCGGCGGCCAGGGCGTCGCGCATCGGGGTGGCGTCGTAGCGGTTGCGGGCGGCGTCGATGTCGGCATCGGAGAAGTCGCCGATGAACGAACGGCTGCCCGGGAAGCTGGCGTAGTGGCCTTCCTCGTCGGCCCAGGACACCACGTCCACGCAGCCCGCCACGCCCTGCTCGCGCCGCGCGCGGGCGACCTCGAGGGCGACCATCACGCCGAGCGCGCCATCCAGCCAACCGGCCCGGGGTTGCGTCTCGGTGTGGCTGCCGAGCAGCAGGCGCGGCCCGTCGCCGGGGTCGCGGCCGATCACGTTGCCGATGCCGTCGATTTCCGCGACCAGCCCGGCCTGCTGCATGCGCCCGGCCAGCCAGTGCCGCGACTGCATGTCCACGGGCGAATAGGTCGGGCGGTGCACGCCGGTCTGGTAGGCACCGAAGGCGCGCAAGGCATGCAGGTCGGCGAGCAGCCGGGGGCCGTCGATGCGCGGGTCGGCCATGCCGGCGCTCCTAGCGGTTCAGGTGGCGCTGCACGAACTGCCGGCAGCGCTCGGTCTGCGGATCGCGGAAGATCCGCGTCGGCGGGCCTTCCTCCTCGATGCGGCCATCGTGCAGGAAGATGGAGCGGGTCGAGACCTCGGCGGCGAAGGCCATCTCGTGGGTGACGATCAGCATGGTGCGGCCTTCCTCGGCCAGGTCGCGGATGACCAGCAGCACCTCGCCCACCAGTTCGGGGTCGAGCGCGGAGGTGGGCTCGTCGAACAGCAGGGCGCGCGGGCGCATGGCCAGCGCGCGGGCGATGGCGGCGCGCTGCTGCTGGCCGCCGGAGAGGTGCGCGGGGAAGGCGTCGCGCTTGTCGGCCATGCCCACCTTCTCGAGGATGGCCTCGGCCTCGGCCACCGCTTCGGCGCGCGGGCGCTTGTGCACGTGCACCGGCGCCTCGATGACGTTCTGCAGCACGGTCATGTGGTGCCAGAGGTTGAAGCTCTGGAACACGAAGCCGAGCAGGCCCCGGAGCCGGTTGACCTGGGCGGCGTCGGCCGGGTGGCGGGTGCCGCGGCGCATGCGCAGGCGCACGACCTCCCCGGCGATCGCCACCTCGCCTTCCTCCGGCACCTCCAGCAGGGGAATGCAGCGCAGCAGCGTGCTCTTGCCGGAGCCGCTGGCGCCGATGATGGAAATCACCTCGCCGGTGCGCGCCGCCAGCGAGACACCCTTCAGCACTTCCAGCGCGCCGAAGCGCTTGTGCATGCCGGTGACGGCGACGGCAATGTCGTCGCCCGTCATGGCGTCGCCCGTCATGTCCGGGCCCGCCGCACATGCGGGTTGAGCCAGTGTTCCAGCACCGCGATCGCCCGGGTGAGCAGGAAGTTGAGAACCAGATAGATCGAACCGGCGCACAGAAACACCTCCAGGGCGCGATAGGTCTCCGAGATGATGGCGTAGGCGATGCCGGTGACCTCCATGAGGGTGACGATGCTGGCCAGCGAGGTGGACTTGACCATGATCACCATCTCGTTGCCATAGGCCGGCAGGGCCTGGCGCAGCGCGATCGGCAGCACGATGCGCCGGTAGCGCGTGAAGCGCGACATGCCGGCGACCCGCGCCGCCTCGATGGCGCCGGCGGGCACCGAATTCAACCCGCCGCGCACGATCTCGGAGCCGTAGGCGGCGGTGTTCAGCGTCAGGGCGAGGATGGCGCACCACCAGGGCTGGCGCAGCAACGGCCACAGGATGCTCTGGCGCACCCCGGCGAACTGGCCGAGGCCGTAGTAGATCATGAAGATCTGCAGCAGCAGCGGCGTGCCGCGCAGCACGAACACGTAGGCGCGCACGAACATCTCGGCCGGCCGCGAGGCGGCGCGCGCCACCGCCAGCAGCACCGCGATCACCATGCCGGAAAACACCGAGATGGCGGCGAGCTCCAGCGTGATTGGCAGCCCCTGGATCAGGCGGCCCATGGTGTCGGCGAGGAATTCGTATTCGGTCATAGTCGCCGCTCGCTGCGCGCGCTGTGGCGCTCGGCGGCGCGGAAGAACGTACCGGAAAGGGTGGTGAGAATGAGGTAAAGCGTGAACCCGGTGATGTAGAACTCGAAAGGCTGGCGGGTGGAGCCCGCGCCGATGTGCACCTGGCGCATGATTTCCACCAGCCCGGTGACGGAAATCAGCGCCGACTCCTTCAGCACCTGCTGCCAGACGTTGCCCATGCCGGGCAGCGCGTAGTGCAGCAGCCGCGGGCCGATGATGCGGCGCAGCATGAGCAGTGGGCTCATGCCGACCGCCCGGGCCGCGTCGATCTCGCCGTGCGGGATGGCGTTGTAGGCGCCGCGCAGCACCTCGGTCTGGTAGGCGCCGGAGACCACGCCGACCGCCAGCATGCCGACCAGGAAGCCGTTCAGGCCGAAGAATCCCTCATTGCCCAGCGCATGGGCGATGGCGCTGAGGGCGCTGCTGCCGCCGAAGTAGAACAGGTAGATCACCAGCAGGTCGGGCACGCCGCGGACGACGGTGGTGTAGCCATCGGCGAGCCGGCGGGGCAGGGCGCCATGGGCCGACTTGGCCCAGGCGCCGAGCGTGCCGAAGCAGATGCCGGTGACGAAGGCGGCGGCCGAAACCGCCAGCGTCATCAGCGCGGCCAGCAGGAGCTGGTGGCCCCAGCCCTGCGGACCGAAGCCAAGCAGTTCGATCGCGGAAGACACGTCGCTGCTGCAGGCTATTCGGGCGTCACGTCGCTCTTGAACCACTTGATCGCCAGGGCCTTCATCGTGCCATCGGCCTTGGCCTGATCGATCGCCTTGTTGAACAGGTCCCGGAGGTCGGTGTCGGTCTTGCGCAGGCCGATGCCACTGCCCTGGCCCAGCGGTCCGCCAACGAAGATCGGCCCGGACAGCGTCATCTGGTCGCCGCCCGGCTTGGACAGGGTGGAAACGAAATAGTTGGTGGAGGACATCACCAGGTCGACCCGGCGGGCCTGCAGGTCGAGGTCATGCTCCTCGGTCTTGCCGTAGGTGCGGATATCGAGGAGGCCCTTGAAGAAGCCGTTCAGCACGTCGGACTGGATGGTGGAGACCTGGACGCCGACCATGCGGCCTTTCAGGGCCGGGGCCATGGCCTTCAACGCCGCGTCGGTGGCGGCCTTGTCGTCCAGCGAGACGCGCTTGCCGGTGCCGGGCAGATTGACGACCGGGCCGTCCTTCATGACCGCGAAGGTGGAGCCGGATTGTGCGTACGGCTTGGTGAAATCAATCACCTCGAGGCGCTTGGGGGTAATGCTCATGCCGGACATGATGGCGTCGAACTTGCCGGCCTGCAGGCCGGGGATGACGCTGTTCCACTCCGAGACGATGAACTGGCAGTCCAGCTTGAGGCGCGGGCAGAGGTTGGCGGCGAGCTCGATCTCGTAGCCGTCCAGCTTGCCGTCCGCACGGACCAGGTTGTAGGGGGCGAAGGCGCCCTCGGTGGCGATGACCACCTTGGTCCAGTCCTTGGCCTGGGCCGGCGGGGCCAGCAGGACGGAGAACGCCACCGCGGCGGCGGCGCCCAGTAAAGTCATTGCCTTCACGGCGGATCTCCTTCGTTTCGGGTCGGGCGGAACCTACGGGAAGCGGCGGCGTTTGCAAACCGCTCTGGAGGGCCGGGCCGGCAGTTCAGGCATGTTTCCTGGCGCTGGCTTCAACGCAGGGTTGCCTCGATGCTGGTGCGCAACTCGGCGGTGATTTCGGGCGAAACGCCGAACCAGGCCTCGAAGGCCGGCCGGGCCTGGTGCAGCAGCATGCCCAGCCCGTCCACCACCCGGTTGCCGCGGGCCCGCGCCGCCCCGAGCAGGGGGGTCTCGAGCGGATTGTAGATGATGTCGCACACCACGGCGTTGGCCGGCAGGTCGTGCAGCCGCAGCTCCAGGGCGGGCTGGCCGATCATGCCCTGGTTGGTGGTGTTGACCACCATGGTGGCGCCGGCGAGCGCGGCCTCGCGGTCGCCCCAGTGCAGCACGCGCACCGGTCCGCCGACCAGGGCGGCGAGCTGCTCGGTGCGGCCGTGGGTGCGGTTGATCAGGCGGATTTCCGTCGATCCCTCGTCCATCAGGGCGAGCACCACGCTGCGCGCGGCGCCGCCGGCGCCCAGCACCACCGCCGGCCCGCCAGCGGCCCGCCAGAGGGGCTCCTGCTCGCGCACGCTCTCGATGAAGCCGTAGCAGTCCTTGTTGAAGCCGCTGAGCGAGCCGTCGGGCTGCACCACGATGAGGTTGACGGCGCCGGTGCGCTGGCCGACCGCGTCGATGGTGTCGACGATTTCCGCCGCGCGTTCCTTGTGCGGCAGGGTGACGTTGCAGCCGGCGAAGCCGAGCGCCGCCAGCCCGCGCAGCGCCGGCCCCACCCGGCCGGGTTGCACCGGCATGGCGATGTAGGTGCCGGGAATGCCGTATTTCCCCATCCAGTAGTTGTGGATCGCGGGCGAGCGGGACTGGAAGATCGGCCAGCCGATCACACCGGCGGCGCGGAACGGCATGGGATCGCTCATGGGGGATGACTTTCAGCAGGCTGGAACGACTTCCTTAGCGTCCGCGTGCCAGGGCCTGCAAGTTGCCGCGTGAATCGGCCGGGGCGGCGGGGGCGCCGGCCCGGCCCGACGATCACGTTTGCCGCGGGGGCCATGCCATCCCCCGCGACAGCCCGGCCGCGATGCGGCATCATTCCCGGGGCAACGAAGCAGGGATGGTGGCGATGGGCGATGGCGGGAAGTGGGTGCGGGCCGCCGCGGTGGGCGAACTGGCCGAGGGCGCGATGAAACCGGTGGAGCTGGAAGGGCGCAGCCTGGCCCTCTACCACCTGGCGGACGGCACCTGGTGCGCCAGCGACAACCTGTGCACGCACGCCTTCGCGCTGCTGACCGAGGGCTGGCTGGAGGGCTGCGTTATCGAGTGCCCGCTGCATTCGGGCCGGTTCGACCTGCGCACCGGGGCTGGGCAGGGGGCGCCGATCGAGGACGACCTCGCGGTGTATGCGGTGCGCGTGGAGGGCGACGACGTGCTGGTGCAGGTGCCGGCGGTATAGTTTCGATAACGTAACTATTAGGGCGTGGTTGGGCGCCGCTCAGGAGCGGCGGGTTTTTTCGACCGTCCAGGGCAGCGGCTGCAACGAGGCGGTCGGGGGACGGCCCTGCAGCCAGGCCGGCAGGTTTTCGCGCCGGGGGGCGGGCAGCCTGGGGCGGGGGCGGCGGAGGCGCGGCTTGCGGGGCTGGCGCGGCTTGCGCGGCTTGCGGGGAAGCACGGCGATGCCGAGCATGCGGCGCACGGGCTGCAGCAGATGGGCCAGCGCCGGGGTGCGGGCGAGCAGGTCGGCGACCGCGGGCTCGGCCAGCAACGCCTCCAGTTGGTTGCCGATGATGGCGGCCTCGGAGCCGGTGGCCTTCAGCAGCCAGGCCGGGGTGCTGGGGACGCGCGG
>CAIMEK010000753.1 GCA_903839965.1 uncultured Acetobacteraceae bacterium
CTGATGGCCGAACTGGTGATGAATCCGGCGATCCAGACCATGTACTCGCAGATCACCGGGTCCATCCCTGTGCGCACCGATGCCGACCTGACCGGGCCGGGTTGGTCGGACGGGCAGCGCGAGGCGGCGAAGACGCTGAAGGAGGCGGTTGCCGTCAACCAGGTGGTGATGAGCCTTGGCCATAACATGGCGCAGCCCAACGACATGACCGCGGCGATGCTCGATGCGATCTCCGAGTACGTGCACAACCGCAACATGACGGCTGAACAGGGCCAGGCCCGTCTGGTCGACGCCGTCGCCAGCGCGCGTTAGCCGGCATGCGTGCCTCCGACGCACCGCGCCCCTCGGTCTGGGGTGCGGTGCGGCGCCTGCCCGAACTGATCGTGATCTGGGTGCCGCTGCTGCTGTGCGCGGGCCAGGTGGTGGTGTTCACGCTGTGGACCACCTGGATCTCGTTCACGCCGTCCACGCTGATGCCGGAGAACGGCTGGGTGGGATGGCGCAACTACCGGGCCGTGCTGATCTCGCGCAACTGGGACATCGCGTTCCATAACCTGCTGCTGTTCGGCGGCGGGTTCGTGGTGCTGGCCACCCTGGTCGGCCTGCTGCTGGCGGTGCTGCTCGACCAGCGCATCCGCGGCGAGAACGTGCTGCGCACCATCTTTCTCTATCCGCTGGCGGTGTCGTTCGTGGTCACCGGAACGGTGTGGAGCTGGCTGCTGAACCCTGGCATCGGTGTGCAGAAGCTGGTGCAGGGCTGGGGCTGGAGCAGCTTCCGCTTCGACTGGCTCGTCAACCAGGAAATGGCGATCTATTGCATCGTCATCGCCGCCGTGTGGCAGGCCTCCGGCTTCGCCATGGCGCTGTTCATGGCCGGGCTGCGCTCGGTCGAGCCCGACCTCATCAAGGCCGCGCAGATCGACGGCGCCGGTCCGTGGCGCACCTACCTGCGCGTCATCCTGCCCACGCTGTGGCCGATCGTGATCTCCGTGCTGGTGATCCTGCTGCAGTTCGCCATCAAGGCTTTTGATCTTGTGCGCGCACTCACCGACGGCGGCCCCGGTATCGCCACCCAGTTGCCCACGCTGGTGGTGTATGACTTCATGTTCCAGCGCGGCCTGCTCGGCCGCGGCACCGCCGCCGCGGTGCTGATGCTGCTGACGCTGCTGGCGGTGCTGGCACCGTACGCGGTGTGGAAGCGCTGGCAAACCCGGCGAACCGCCCGTGCGTGACATCAGGCCATCCTGGGGGCGGCGACTGATCGCCCTGGTGCTTGTGGTATTCGCCGGCTTCTACCTGGTGCCGCTGGCCGTGGTGGTGCTGAATTCGGTGCGCAGCGTCGAGGACATCATCCAGACCTCGACCATCGGCTTCCCCCGTGCGCTGGAATTCGGCAATTTCTCGAATGCCTGGAGCCATTACTGCATCGCCGAGGTCTGCGCCGGCATCCGGCCCTACCTGTGGAACTCGCTGGCCATCACCCTGCCCGGCACATTTGCCTCCACGCTGCTCGGAGCGGTCGCCGGCTACGCCATTTCGCTGTGGCGCTTCCGCGGCGACGCCTGGATCTTCGGCCTGGTGACGCTGGGCGTGTTCCTGCCCGAACAGATGAAGCTGCTGCCCTGGGCGATCGTGCTGCGCGACGTCGGGCTCACCAACACCCTCACCGGCCTGGTGCTGATCCACATCATCCAGGGCATGAGCTTCACCACGCTGTTCTGCCGCAACTACTACGTCGCCATCCCGCAGGACCTGATCAAGGCCGCGCGCATCGACGGCGCCGGGTTCTTCCGCACCTTCTGGCGCATCGTGCTGCCACTGTCGCCGCCGATCCTGATCGTCACGGTGATCTGGCAATTCACCGGTATCTACAACGAATTCCTTTACGGGGTCACCTTCACCAACGGCACCCAGCAACCGATCACCGCGGCACTGATCTCGCTGAGCGCCAACGTGGCGAACGTGCCGCAATACGGCGTGCAAAGCGCCGCCGTGCTGATCGCCGCGGCGCCGACACTGCTGGTCTACCTGCTCGGCGGCCGCTGGTTCGTCCGCGGCCTCACCGCCGGCGCAGTCAAGTAGGGAACGCGATAATGGAACAGTGCCGCCAAGGAAGGGAAGGCCAGGGGGCTTTGCCCCCTGGACCCCCACCAAGGGCCGAGAGGCCCTTGGATCCCATTCGCTTTCTTGGCTGCGCAGCAGCCATCAAATGATATCGAAATGGGTTAATGGCTGCTGCGCAGCCAAGA
>CAIMEK010000754.1 GCA_903839965.1 uncultured Acetobacteraceae bacterium
AGCATCATAGTCAGCCCCTTGGTACAACGCTTGGTGAACAATTTCAGGAAGCGAGGACCGGAAAACAAAACATATCTTTAGGAATCGAGCTACAATTAGTGGATTAAGATGGTTTTCTTTGGAACAAAGCCCAGAAAATACCGAGAAATCTTTGTCGCTCAATGCTTCGCGGGCAATTCCAAAAATTAATTGGTGCCATGTCGGAAGTCCCGACTGGACAGACGCTCCGGCACCAATGCAGATAGTAAGGTGTCCAACATCTAATATTTGTTTCACTGCTGCTACTATTGTCGCTAACGATTCGGGGGCAAACGTAATGTCTGAGCGATCCCTGACCCTTTCAACGGTTCTTCTGTAGATTGACATTTTGGAGATCATATGACTGAACCTGCGATCCATGCTTAGCATTCGCGAAACGACACTTGGCGCCGATCCAATTCGGCAACCGGCCCCAAGAGATATATTCCAGGTCAATGGGGAATGGAAATGGGCCAGCAATATTCCACCATCCATCTGTGTTCTCTTATCCGCTCCTTTGCCGATCGCGCCGCTGGGCCAGCAACAGGCCGACGCCGATGAGGGCAATGCCGACGGCGTGGAACAGCCGGAACCGCTCGCCCAGCAGCCCGACCGCCAGCACGGTGCCGAACACCTGCATGAGATGGATGTACTGGCCCGCCCTGGCCGGGCCGATCAGCTCGACGCCGCGATTGTACGCCAGGTAGGCCAGGAAGGACGGAAACACCGCCACATAGGCCATCGCCGAGAACGCCCCCACCCCCGGCACGATGGTGCGGCCCAGCGAGATTTCCCAGACATAGAAGGGCAACAGCACCAGGATGCCGAGCGCGAAACTGGCCACCAGGAAGGACAGCGGATGCACCGGCGGCCGGCGGCGTAGCAAGGCCGTGTAGAAGGCGTACGACGCCACCGCCCCCAACACCCACAGATCGCCCGCGTTCAGGGTCAGGGACACCAGCCGGTCGAGCGAGCCCTCGCCGGCGATGATCGCCACCCCGACCATGGAAATCGCGATACCCGCCGCCTCGCGCGGCACCGGCCAGGTGCCGAACAACACCGCCGCCCAGAGCAGGATGAACAGCGGGGTCGCGGATTGCAGCAACACGCCGTTCAGCGCCGTGGTGCTGTGCAGGCCGGTGTAGACCATGGCGTTGAAGGCGGCGACGCCGGTGGCCGACAACACCACCGTCACCACCCAATGCTGCCGCAACGCCGGCAGGTCGCGCCGCAAATGCGGCCAGGCCAACGGCAAGGCAATCGCCAAGGCACCGGTCCACCGCCAGAACGCCAGGGCAATCGGCGGCACCGCATCGCGCACGGCACGGCCGGTGATGAAATTTCCGGACCAGAACAACGGCGGCGCCAACATCAATAGCCACGCGGTGCGCCAGAGGCGGTGCATGCGTCCTCCGAAGGCCAGGGGTTTCACCCCTGGACCCCACCAAGGGCCGAGAGGCCCTTGGATCCCATTCCTTATTCTTGGCTGCGCCAGCAGCCTTCAATTGAACCCCGATATCATTTGATGGCTGCTGACGCAGCCAAGAAAACGAAAGGGGTGCAGAAGCCTCTCGGCCCCTGCCGGGTCGAGGGCAGCGCCCTCGCCTTACTACTCTGCCGCCACCGCCGGCGCTCCCGTCGTGCGGCGCACGCGGACGCGGCGGATATGGCGGGGGTCGGCTTCGAGGATACGGAATTCGAAGCCGGAGGGGTGGCTGACCACTTCGCCGCGGGTCGGCACCCGGCCGGCCAGGGTGAACACCAGGCCGCCCACCGTATTGATGTCGGCGGCGCGCTCCTCCTGGGTCAGCACCGGGCCGAGGCGGGCCTCGAACTCCTCCACCGGGAGGCGGGCATCGAGATCGAGCGAGCCGTCGGCGCGTTCGGTGACCATCGGGCCGAGCACCTCGTCGTGCTCGTCGGAGATGTCGCCGACGATTTCCTCCACCAGGTCCTCGATGGTCACCAGCCCGTCGATGCCGCCGTATTCGTCGATCACGAGGGCGAGGTGCACGCGGGCCTGGCGCATTTGCAGGAGCAGGTCGAGCACCGGGATCTGCGGCGCCACCAGGAGGGGGCGGCGCAGGATGCTCTCGAGGCGGAATTCGTCGGGGCGGCCGACATAGGCGAACACGTCCTTGATGTGGACCATGCCGGCGATGTCGTCGAGCTGTTCGCGGTAGACCGGCATGCGCGAGTGGCCTTCGCGACGGAGCTGGTCGATCGCCTTATCGAGGGTGACGTCGAGCGGCATGGCGACGATGTCAGCGCGCGGCACCATGACGTCGTCGGCGGTGGTGCCGCGCAGGCGCAGCACGTTGGCGAGCAGCGCGCGTTCCTGGCGGTCGAGTTCCGGGACCTGGCCCGGGACGTGCGGGGCCTGGGCGGCTTCCTGGACCAGTTCGGCGATCGAGGCGCGGACGGAGTGTTCGCCGTTGCGGTGGGTGAGGCGCGCGCGGATGCGGTTCAGCAGGCCGGCGCGGACGAGGGCGCTCATGTGCGTTTCCAGGGGTTGGCGACGCCCAGGCGGTGCAAAATGCGGGTTTCGGCCATTTCCATGCGCCGGGCCTGGCCGGCGTGCAGATGGTCGTGGCCCTGCAGGTGCAGGCCGCCATGCACCACCAGATGCGCCAGGTGGTGCGCCGGGCGGTGGCCGGCATCGGCGGCCTCGCGGCGCACCGTGCCGAGCGCCAGCACGATCTCGCCGGGCAGGCCGGGGGCGGCGGGCTCGAAGGTGAGCACATTGGTCGGCTTGTTGCGTCCGCGATGGCGCGCGTTCAGGCGCTTCACCGTGGCGTCGGAGGCCAGCAGCACGGTACCGGTGACGCCG
>CAIMEK010000755.1 GCA_903839965.1 uncultured Acetobacteraceae bacterium
CGGCGATGCGCATGGCGCACCCGCCCTACGACGACGAGATCAGCTTCGTCGCCGGGGTGCTCGACGTGCACACGCCGGCCAAGGAATTCAACATCCTCGACGGGCTGTGGAACGCGCGCGTCACCTCGCACGTGCCGCTGTCCGCGGTGGCCGGCCTGATCACCCGCGAGGCGGTGCTGCGCGGCATCGTGCTCACCGACGCCGCGCTGCGCGCCTCGGGCATCGGGCAGCCGCGCATCGGGGTCGCGGCGCTCAACCCGCATGCCGGCGACGGCGGCAATTTCGGCCATGAGGACCAGGCGGAGATTCTGCCCGCGGTGAACGACGCCCGCGCGCGCGGCATCGACGTCGAGGGCCCCTACCCGTCCGACACCGTGTTCGTCCGCGCCACCCGGGGCGCCTTCGACGCCGTGCTGACCATGTACCACGACCAGGGCCAGATCGCGATGAAGCTGCTCGGCTTCGATCGCGGGGTGACGCTGCTGGGCGGTTTCCCGTTTGCCATCTGCACGCCCTCGCACGGCTCGGCCTACGACATCGCCGGCAAGGGCATCGCCAACCTCGGCGCGAGCCAGGCGGCGGTGCTGCTGGCCGCCAAGATCGCGGCGCGCGGCTAGGGATTTTCCGAAGACCGGGGTCCGGCCCGGCGTGCCCGGACGAGCAAAACAACCGACCGAGCCAGTGTCTCAGGTCTGACCGAGGAAAGGTTGCGAGGAATGTTCGGATATCGGCGCGGCGCGTCGCTGAACACGCTGCTTATGCTTTGTGCGATGTCGTTCCTGCTCTACGTCGACCGGGTGAACCTGTCGACGGCCGCCGGGCCGATGATGCGCGAACTCGGCATGTCGAACACCCAGCTTGGCACCGTGTTCGCCGTGTTCGCCTATTCGTATGCGATGTTCCAGGTGATCGGTGGATGGTTCGCCGACCGCTGGGGCTCTCGCCTGACGCTGTTGATGTGCGGCACCCTGTGGGTGGTCACCACGGCGGGCACCGGGCTCGTCACCAGCTTCGCGGCGCTGCTGGCGATGCGCTTCGTGCTCGGCATCGCCGAAGGCGCCACGCTGCCGGCCTCGGGGCGCGCGCTGGCGAACTGGACGCCGAAGGCGCGGCGCGGCTTCGCCCAGGGCGTCGCGCATTCCTTCTCGCGCTTCGGCAACGCCATCACGCCGCCGCTGATGGCGTTCCTGATGCTGATGTTCTCCTGGCGGTTCGCCTTCTTCGCGCTGTCCGGAGTTACCGCGGTGTGGGTGCTGGTGTGGTGGTTCTATTTCCGTGACGATCCGCGCACCCATCGCGGCATCACCGCGGCCGAGATCGAAAAGCTGCCGCCTTATGAAAGCCGCCGTTCCGAGGTGGCCGGCATCCCGTGGTGGCCGCTGATCCGGCGCATCGCGCCGACCATGCTGGTGTATTTCTGCTATGGCTGGACGGGCTGGCTGTTCTTCACCTGGCTGCCGACGTTCTTCATGCACGGCTACAATCTCGACATCCGCAGCACGGCCATCTTTTCCTCCGCGGTGTTCTTCTCCGGCGTGGTCGGCGACACGCTGGGCGGGGTGATCAGCGACTGGATCCTGCGCCGGACCGGCAGCATCGAGGCGGCGCGGCGCAACGTCATCCTGGTCAGCTTCATCGGCGCGCTGGTGGCCCTCGTGCCGGTGGTGTTCATCCACAACCTCACGCTGGTCACCTGCTGCCTCAGCGTGGCGTTCTTCATGCTGGAACTGACGATCGGTCCGATCTGGGCGGTGCCGATCGATGTCGCGCCGTCCTATGCCGGCAGCGCGAGCGGGTTCGTCAATGCCGGCTCGGCGATCGCGGGCATCATTTCGCCGTTTCTGTTCGGGATCATCATCGACCTGACCGGCAATTGGACCCTGCCGTTCGTCGGCTCGATCGCGCTGCTGCTGCTCGGCTGCGCCGCGACCTTCTGGATGAAGCCGCAACGCACGGTCGAGAGCACCCTGCCCACTGCGCTGCTGCCTGCAGGCGCCGTGCCGTAACAGCGGCGCGGGAGCGAAAAGCTTCCTGACCACGACAACATCGGCGTGACAGGGCGAGCCTCGGGGCATACCATTTTCCGGCCGGACCGGTGGTGGCCCCGAGAGTTTGCATGTGTCCGCCATGTCGATGGGAAGCCCGGCCATGGACCAGGCAATCCAGAAGGGAGATGCGATCATGGGTGCGTCGCGCCGGCTTATAGCCGCCACCGGCTGGAAGATGAACAACGACGCCGCGGCGACGCGACGCTACGCGGCGGAGCTGTACCAGCGGCTGGCCGGCCTGCGGGTCGGGTCGCTGGAACTGTATGTGCTGCCGCCGTTCACCTCGTTGGCGGCGGCGGCGGCGGCGTTCGCGCCGGGGCCGGTGGCGATCGGCGCGCAGAACATGCACGCCGAGGACGCCGGCGCCTGGACCGGCGAGGTGTCCGCGCCGATGCTGGTCGAGGCCGGCTGCCGCTATGTCGAGCTCGCCCATTCCGAGCGGCTGGCGCATTTCGGCGAGACCTACGAGCTGGTGCGGCGCAAGCTCAACGCGGCGCTGCGGCATGGCCTCGTGCCCATCCTCTGCCTCGGCGAGACCGCCGAGGACCGCACCGCCGGGCGCGCCGATGCGGTGCTGTGCGCGCAGCTGGACACCGCGCTCGCCGACCAGCCGGCGGAACGGATCGCCGATGCGATCCTGGCCTACGAGCCGCGCTGGGCCATCGGCGCCGCGGCGGCGGCCTCGCCCGAGCATGTCGCCGCGCGCCACGGCGCCATCCGCGCGCAGGTGGCACGGCGCTGGGGCGCGGCGGCGGCGGCGGCGGTGCGCATCATCTATGGCGGTTCGGTGACGCCCGCCAACGGCGGCGCACTGGTGGCGCTGGCCGATGTGGACGGGCTGTTCGTCGGCCGCGCCGCCTGGACAGCGGCAGGCTACGCCGCGATGATCGACGTTGTCAGTCGTGCCGCAACGATCAAGGGAGTGCCGACATGAAGCTCGTCCTCGCCGGCGATTCCGCCGGCAAGCCGCTGATCGACATCATCGCCGCGCACCTGCGCGCGCGCGCCGACATCAGCTTCGTCGACATGAGCAAGCCGGCGGACGGCAGCGCGGAACCGTACGCCAACACGGCCGGGCGGGCCGCGCAGGCCATACTCGACGGGCAGGCCGAGCGCGGCATCTTCTGTTGCGGCACCGGCATCGGCATGAGCATTTCGGCCAACAAGGTGCCGGGCATCCGCGCGGCGCTGACGCACGACACCTTCTCCGCCGAGCGGGCCGCCAAATCGAACAACGCCCAGGTCATCACCATGGGCGCGCGGGTGATCGGGCCCGAGCTGGCCAAGGTGATCGTGGACACCTTCCTGGCGGCGGAGTTCGACCCGAACGGCGCCTCCGCCGACAACGTCCGGGCGATCGACCACCTCGATGAACGCATGCACAGGAGCCGCTGAAATGCCCCCTCCCCCGCCGTTCGACCGCACGGACTGGCCGATCGCCGCGGCGATGATCCAGTACGGCAATGTCCTGCCGGACGGGCGCTCCGTGCAGGAGCAGACCGCGGAGGAATGGGCGGAGACGCTGGCGGACGTGGCGGACGCGGGGTTCACGCTGGTCGATCCCACCGACTCCTGGCTGCGGCTGGCCGACCTGAGCCCGGCACGGCTGCGCGAGTTCACCGCCGTCACCGCCTCGCTCGGGCTCAGCGTTCCGGCGATCACGACGGCGCGGCGCAGCGTCATCGATCCGGAACGCGGCGATGAATTCCTCGCCTATTCCCATCGGGTCATCGACACCGCGGCGGCGATCGGCGCGACCGCGATCAGCCTGGGGATGTTCGGCCCGCTGACCGAGGCGCAGAAGCAGGCGCTGTGGTTCTGGACCGAGCAGGGCGTGGTCAATCCGGACGACCCTGCGATTTGGAAGCTGGCGGTTGACCGCATCCGCGAACTCGGCCGCCACGCTGCGGAGCTCGGCATCGAGGTGTCGCTCGAAATGTACGAGGACACCTATCTCGGCACCGCGGACAGTTCGGTGCGGTTCGTGACCGATATCGACCTGCCCAATGTCGGCATCAATGCCGACCTCGGCAACCTGATCCGCCTGCATCGGCCGGTCGAGCACTGGCAGTCGATGATGGCGAAGGTCGCGCCGTATGCGAAATACTGGCACGTGAAGAACTACATCCGCATCGAGGACCCGGCGAGTGGCACCATCATGGCGCATCCGACCTCGCTGGAGCTGGGGCTGATCAGCTACCGGGTCGCCATCAGGATGGCGCTGGCGCACGGGTTCCGCAGCGCCTTCCTGCTGGAATCCTATGGCGGCGATGGCCTGAGCGTATGCGCCACCAACCGCGACTACCTCCGGCGCATTCTGCCTCGACGCGGTTCGCAACAGTAGCTTTCCGGGAGCGCGCAGCATGACTTCCATCCTCAACGACCCGGCAAAATTCGCCGCCACCGCGCTGGCGGGGTTCTGCGCGGTGCATGCCGGGCGCGTGCGGCCGGTGGTGGGCGGCGTGGTGCGCGCGACCGCCTCGCCGCGCGGCAAGGTGGCGCTGGTGGTGGGCGGCGGCTCCGGGCACTACCCGGCCTTCGCCGGCTATGTGGGGCCGGGAATGGCCGACGGGGCGGTCGCCGGCGACATCTTCGCCTCACCCCCGGCACAGCACATCGCCAACGTGTCGCGCCATGCCCGGCACGGCGGCGGCGTGATTTTGGGATTCGGCAACTACGCCGGCGACGTGCTGCATTTCGGCATCGCCGCCCAGCAGTTGCGCGGCGAAGGCATCGACACGCGCATCCTGGCGGTGAGCGACGATGTCGCCAGCGCGGCGCCGGACCAGCACACGATGCGGCGCGGCATCGCCGGCGACCTGATGGTGTTCAAGATCGCCGGGGCCGCCGCCGAAGCCGGGCTCGGCATCGACGAGGTGGAGCGGCTGGGGCGGCTGGCCAATGACCGCACGCGCTCGTTCGGCGTGGCGTTCAGCGGCTGCACGCTGCCCGGCGCCGCGGCGCCGCTGTTCAGCGTGCCGGCGGGACGCATGGCGATCGGGCTGGGCATCCATGGCGAGCCGGGCATCGCCGAGGCGCCGATCGTCAGCGCCGACGAGCTGGCCGGCATGCTGGTGTCGCGGCTGCTGGCCGAGGCGCCGGAGCGGCCGGGCCAGCGGGTGGCGGCGGTGCTGAACGGGCTGGGCCGCAGCAAGTGGGAAGAGTTGTTCGTGCTGTGGACCGGCATCGAGGCGGCGCTGCGCGCGGCCGGGCTGGTGCTGGTCGATCCCGAAGTGGGCGAGTTCGTCACCAGCCTGGACATGGCGGGCTGCTCGCTGACGCTGACCTGGCTGGACGAGGAACTGGAGCCGTTGTGGCGCGCGCCGGTGGAAACGCCGGTGCTGCGGCGCGGCAGCGTCGCCCTGTCCACGCCGGGCGAGGCGGCGGAGATCGAGCCGCCCGACGCGGTGCACGGGTTTGCGCCGGCGACCGCCGGATCGCGGGCCGGCGGCGCCTGCATCGCCGATCTGCTGGGCAGCCTGGCGGCGGCGTTGCGCGAGGCCGAGGCGGACCTCGGGCGGCTGGACGCCTTCGCCGGCGACGGCGACCAC
>CAIMEK010000756.1 GCA_903839965.1 uncultured Acetobacteraceae bacterium
ATGAGGATACCGATCCCCCCCTTCGCACCGGCGCCCGGGGCAGCACCGGCCGCCGCCGGTGCCATGCGCCTGCCGCATCGCCGGGGCGACGCCCGCCCCGCTGGACGCCGCCCGGCCGCATCCTCTCTTTACCCTTCGCGCCGGCCGGGCTGACCGCCGCGCCCGCTCTCGAGGACCGCACTCCCTTATGGACACCGCATTGGGCTTCGGCACCGATTTCGCCGCACTCGGCACCCGCGACGGGCTGATCGCGCTGGACAAGCGTTTCCTCGCCTGGCTGGCCGACCGCGACGCGGACCTGCACGAACGCCTGCTGACGGCGCGCGCCGCTCCCCCCCCCCTGGAGCCGCTGGCGGAAAGCCAGCTCATCGTGGCGCTCGGCCCGCTGCTGGAAGGCTTCCTCTCCGACCTGTTTGGCCTCGAAGACGCGCTCGCCGCGCTGCTGGCGCGCACCCGCCGGCTCGACCCCGTGCATGCCTGCAAGCGCCTGTTCGTGCAGCGCCAGGCGGTCAGGAAATACCCGGACCCCGCCGCCTTCGACGCCGCCGCCCTGCGTGCCGCCCTGCACGCCGCCATGGGCGAGCCGCTCACCGAGGTAGCCTTCGCCACCCATGTCGAGGCCTGGCAGCGCGATGAGCGCGTCGAACCGCTCGACCTCGCCATGCGCTACGCGGCCTGGGCCACGCTGACCCCCGAGGGCCGCGCCGCCCATGCCGGCGGCACGCTGTTCCGGGTGCCGCAGAAGATCGATCCGCAGCGCCTGGTGCCGGTGCAAACGGTCGAGCGCAACGGCGTCACCATGCTGGAGCTGCCCGAACACCACCGGCGCCACCGCGACGGCTTCGGCCTCACCGACTGCGGCATGAACGAGCAGCAGGCGCTCGACCAGGTGAACTACTGCATCCTGTGCCACACGCAGGGCAAGGATTCCTGCAGCCGGGGCCTGAAGGATCGCAAAACCGGCGCGTTCCAGAAATCACCCTTCGGCGTCACCCTCAGCGGCTGCCCGCTGGAAGAGAAGATCAGCGAGATGCACACCCTGCGCGGCCAGGGGTACGTGCTCGGCGCCTTCGCCACCATCGCCATCGACAACCCGATGATGGCGGCAACCGGCCACCGCATCTGCAACGACTGCATGAAGTCCTGCATCTTTCAGAAGCAGGAGCCGGTCGACATCCCGCAGGCCGAGACCACGGTGCTCAAGGACGTGCTCGGCCTGCCCTGGGGATTCGAGCTGTATGCCCTGCTGACCCGCTGGAACCCGCTCGACATCCGCCGTCCGCTGCCGCTGCCCGACAGGGGGCGCAAGGTGCTGATCGTCGGCCTCGGCCCCGCCGGTTTCACGCTCGCCCACCACCTGATGAACGACGGCCACACCGTGGTGGCGATCGACGGCCTGAAGATCGAGCCGCTCGGCTTCGATGCGTGCGCGCCCGTGCGCGACGTGGCAACGCTCTACGAAAACCTCGACGATCGCGTCATGGCCGGGTTCGGCGGCGTGGCCGAGTACGGCATCACCGTGCGGTGGAACAAGAACTACCTCAAGCTGATCCGCATCCTGCTCGAACGCCGCCGCGAATTCGCCGCGTTCGGCGGCGTGCGCTTCGGCGGCGGCGCGACCGTTTCCGTCGACGACGCCTGGGCGATGGGCTTCGACCATGTGGCGCTGTGCATGGGCGCCGGCCGCCCGACCATCATCGACATCCCGAACGGCCTGGCCCGCGGCGTGCGCCAGGCCAGCGATTTCCTGATGGCGCTGCAGCTCACCGGCGCGGCGAAGGCCTCCTCCATCGCCAACCTGCAAATCCGCATGCCGGTGGTGGTCATCGGCGGCGGCCTCACCGCCATCGACACCGCCACCGAGAGCCTGGCCTATTACGTGCGCGAGGTGGAGAAATTCGCGCTGCGCTATCGCACGCTGGTGGCCGAACGCGGCGAGCCGGCCGTGCGGGCCGGCTGGACCGAGGAGGAAGCCGCAATCGCCGGCGAATTCCTCGCCCATGCCGAGGCGCTGCACGCCGAACGCGCCGCCGCCGCGCGCCAAGGCCGCCCGCCCCGCCTCGCCGCGTTGCTGGAGCAATGGGGCGGCGCCACCATCGCCTATCGCCGCAAGCTGACCGACAGCCCCTCCTACACCCTGAACCACGAGGAAGTGGCCAAGGCGATGGAGGAGGGGGTCCGCTTCGCCGAGGCCCTCGCCCCGCTCGCCGTCGAAGTCGATCGTTACGGCTATGCCGCCGCGCTGCGCTGCCGCCGCGCCGACGGCAGCGACGTGGTGCTGCCCGCGCGCTCCGTGCTGGTGGCCGCCGGCACGCACCCCAACACCGTGCTGGCGCGCGAGCCGGACGCCATGCGGGAGGGCGGCATCCAGCTCGATGGCGCGTATTTCCAGGCGATCGACGAGGCCGGCAATCCGGTGACGCCGACCCGTTCGCTGGCCAAGCCCGACGTCAGCCACGTGCTCATGCACCGCGCCGCCGACGGGCGCTGCATGAGTTTCTTCGGCGACCTGCACCCGAGCTTCTTCGGCAATGTCGTCCGCGCGATGGGCAGCGCCAAGCTCGGCTATCCCCTGGTCAGCCGCATGCTGTCGCGGCTGCCCCCATCCAGCACGACCGGCGCGGACCTGATCGCGCGCTGCCGCGACGCACTCGCCCCCACCGTGCAGGCGGTGCATCGGCTGACGCCCACCATCGTCGAGGTCGTGCTGCGTGCCCCCGCTGCCGCGCGCGCCTTCCGTCCAGGCCAATTCTACCGGTTGCAGAACTACGAGATGAACGCCCTGCGCCATTCCGAGCCGGGCTGCGGCACCACGCTGCTGTCCATGGAGGGGCTGGCGATGACCGGCGCCTGGACCGACAAGGCGCAGGGGCTGCTCTCCATCATCGTGCTGGAAATGGGCGGCAGTTCCGATCTTTGCGCCCACCTGCAACCGGGCGAGCGCGTCGTGCTGATGGGCCCCACCGGCGCTCCCACCACGATCCATGCCGACACCACGGTCGCCCTCGTCGGCGGCGGCCTCGGCAACGCGGTGCTGTTCTCCATCGGCGCGGCGCATCGCGCGGCCGGGTCGAAGGTGATCTACTTCGCCGGCTACAAGGCGGTGCGCGACCGCTACAAAATCGAGGAGATCGAGCGCGCCAGCGATGTCATCGTCTGGTGCTGCGACGAGGCGCCCGGCTTCACCCCCAGCCGCCCGCAGGACCGCAGTTTCGTCGGCAACATCGTGCAGGCCATGGCCGCCTACGGCGCCGGCAGGCTGGGCGGCCAGCCGATCCCGCTGCACGACGCCGGGCACCTGATCGTCATCGGTTCGGACCGCATGATGCAGGCGGTCGGCGCGGCGCGTCACGGCGTGCTGGCGCCCTATCTGAAGCCGGGCCACACCGCCATCGGCAGCATCAACTCGCCGATGCAGTGCATGATGAAGGAAGTTTGCGCCCAGTGCCTGCAGCCGCAGGTCAACCCCGAGACCGGCGAGCGCACTGTCGTCTTCTCGTGCTTCAACCAGGATCAGCAGCTGGACCGCGTCGACTTCCCGGCGCTGAACGAGCGCCTGCGGCAGAACAGCCTGCAGGAGAAGCTGACCGCGAAGTGGATCGACCGCACCTTGCGCAAACTCGATGTCCGGTCGATGGCAGCCGAGTGAGGCCGAAAACGTCGAACCCCCGAAGTCCGGCTTTGCGGACTTCGGGGGTTCGGGTCTGCCATCAGCGGCGGCGCGTCAGGCCCCGACGATCTTCAGGCTGGGGTCGGCCACGCCGATGGTCGTGAAGGTCGGCTTGTTGTTGTTCATGGCGAACATGCTGACACCACCGCCGGTCGGCTCGCGGAACAGGATGTCGGAAGTGCCGTCGCCATTGTAATCACCGATCCCGGCAACCTGGAGCTTGGGATCGGCAAAGCCGATGGCGTTCCACGTCGGCTTGCCGTTCGTCATGATGAAGTCGCCGAGGTTGCCGCTGGTGGGATCGCGGAACAGGATGTCGGACGTGCCGTCGTGGTTGAAGTCGCCGACACCGACAACCTTCAGCGACGGGTCCGCGAAGCCGACATAGGCGAAGGTCGGGTGGTTGTTGCTCATCGAGAACATGCTGAGCTGGCCGCTGGTGGGATCGCGGAACAGGATGTCGGACGTGCTGTCGCCGTTGAAGTCGCCGACGCCGACCACCTGCAGACGGGGGTCCGCGAAGCCGACATAGGCGAAGGTCGGCTTGCCGTTGGTCATGAGGAAGTCGCTGAGCTGGCCGCTGTTGGGATCGCGGAACAGGATGTCGGTGGTGCCGTCGCCATTGAAGTCGCCGGTGCCGACCACCTGCAGACGCGGATCGGCCATGCCGATGGTGGCGAATGTCGGCTTGTTGCTGTTCATGATGAACTGGCTGAGCATGCCGGAGTTCGGATCGCGCAACAGGATGGCGGACGTGCTGCTGCCGTTGAAGTTGCCGGTGCCGACGACCTGCAGCGCGGGATCCGCGAAACCGACATACGCGAAGGTCGGTTTGCCATTGCTCATGGTGAAGTCGCTGATCAGGCCGCTGGTCGGATCGCGGAACAGGATGTCGGAAGTCCCGCTGCCCGTGAAGTCGCTTTGCACGCCTCCAGTGGGGTTGATGACCAGCGTGCCCGCCGGGTTGGTTGCCGCACCGGCGAGGTTCGCGGCGTTGCCGGCCCCATCCTTGATCGTGGCGCCGTTCAGGTTGGCGCCGGTCACGGCGAGGTCGTTGCTTTGCTGGCCGGCGGCCACGGTGTAGTTGAAGGTCAGCGCGCTGGTGCCGGAACCGGAGGCGTAGGTGGCGGTGCCGCCGTCGCTCAGCGTCAGGGTCGGCACCCCGCCGGCCACCGTCACCGCCTCGCTCATGTTCATGGCAAAGGCCACGGTGCCGCCAGTCCTCACCGTGCCGGTGCCACTGCTGATCCCGGTGCCGGAGTCGCTCACCCCCGTCACCGTCGGGGCGGTGGTGTCGATGATCAGCGTGCCCGCCGGGTTGGCGACCACGGCGGCGAGGTTCGCGGCGTTGCCCGCTGCATCCTTGATGGTGGCGCCGTTCAGGCTGCTGGCGGTCACCGCCAGGTCGGCGGTGTTCTGGCCGGCGGCCACGGTGTAGTTGAACGTCAGTGCGGTGGTGCCGGAACCGGAGGCATAGGTGGCGGTGCCGCCGTCGTTCAGCGTCAGTGTCGGCACCCCGCCGGCCACTGTCACCACTTCGCTCAGCGCCACCGTCAGGGCGACGGTCGCACCGGTGGTCAGGTCGCCGGCGCCGGCGGTGATGCCGGTGCCCGAGGCGGCCAGTGCCGTTACGGTCGGCGCGGTGG
>CAIMEK010000757.1 GCA_903839965.1 uncultured Acetobacteraceae bacterium
CACTTTTTCCAGATTTCTTGTCGGTGGCTTGGGCGGCGATGGCCAGCCCCAAAGCGAGGGCCATGGCGAACAGGGTCTTCATCAGGGAATCTCCTTTGGTCAGTTGGGTCGGGGTCAGTCGATCGGCGGCAGTGGTTGACCCGGTCACACCTTGTCACGGAAGTATTCGATGGTCTTAGCCAGGCCCTCGGCCAACTGGATCTGGGGTTCCCAGCCCAGGAGTTTGCGCGCCTTGGTGATGTCGGGGCGGCGTTGTTTCGGATCATCTTGGGGCAATGGCTTGTAGATGATCTGACTTTGGCTGCCGGTCAATTGGAGGACCAGTTTGCCAAATTCGAGAATCGTGAACTCGGTGGGATTACCGATGTTGACCGGCGCCGGGTAATCGCTTTGCGAGAGACGGTAAATCCCTTCGATGAGGTCGCTGCAATAACAGAAGCTCCGCGTTTGCTGGCCGGCTCCGAAGACGGTGAGCGGCTCGCCCTTCAAGGCCTGGCCGATGAAGGCCGGCACGACGCGGCCATCGCGCAGGCGCATCCGCGGGCCATAGGTGTTGAAAATGCGGACAATCCGGGTCGCCACGCCATGATGCCGGTGATAGGCCATCGTTGCGGCTTCGGCAAACCGTTTGGCCTCGTCGTAGACGCTGCGCGGGCCGATGGGATTCACGTTGCCCCAGTAGTCCTCCCTCTGGGGGTGGACGAGGGGATCGCCGTAGACCTCCGACGTCGAGGCCAGCAAGAAGCGGGCCCTCTTGAACTTCGCCAGCCCGAGGGCGTGATGCGTCCCGTATGAGCCCACCTTGAGCGTGTGGAGCGGTAGGCGAAGATAGTCGATGGGGCTGGCCGGACTGGCGAGGTGGAAGACGAAATCCACCGGCTCGGTCACCTCGAGCTGGTCCACGCAGTCAACATGCCGAAACTCGAACTCCTCGCTGCGAAGATGCTCTATGTTCTCCAGTGTGCCGGTGTCGAGGTTGTCGAGACAGATGACCCGGTGACCCTGGGCCAGCAGGAACCCACACAGATGTGAACCCAGAAAGCCGGCCCCGCCGGTGATCACCGATGTCGCCATTCCTCGTCCTCCAGTCGGCCGTCGGGTCAGAAGGCACCCTTCGAGTGGACTACCGCACTCACTGTTCGCCACACGATCCTCAAGTCGGACCGAAGTGTCCAGGTGTCGATGTACCCGAGGTCCAACTCGACCATGTCGCTGAAGCCGACATCGCTGCGGCCACTGACCTGCCACGGTCCCGTCATGCCGGGAAGCACAAGATGACGCCGCCGATGCCACTCCTCCATGAGCTCACAGTCCCGCATGGGTAGAGGGCGGGGGCCGACGATGCTCATGTCGCCCTTCAAGACGTTGAGGAGCTGCGGCAACTCGTCGAGGCTATATCGCCGCAGCACGCGGCCGACCCGAGTGATTCGAGGATCGGCGCGCATCTTGAAGAGCACTCCGCCGGCTTCGTTGTCCGCCTCCAGCTGCGCCTGTGCGGCGCGCGCGTCGGCGACCATGGTGCGGAACTTGTAGAACCGGAAGGGCCGCTGACCGATGCCTACGCGCCGATCCACAAAGAACACCGGTCCAGGCGTGTCTAGCTTGATCAACACGGCGATGGTCGCCATGACAGGGCTCAACAGAACGAGAAGTACGCCGGCGACCAAGTGCTCGCCCACACGTTTCGCGAGGTAGCTCGTTCGACTGCGGCGCGTCGGCTGCACGACAAAGACGGTGCAGTCGAGTCCTTGCACGCAGCTCACAGAGTGGCCATCGCCCATCAGGATCGCGTCGACCATCCTCAAAGCGACGCGGTTCCTCGCACACACTTCGAGCACATGACCCAACTGCCCGTTGAGCGAGGCAGGATCGGCGATGATGACCTCCGTGGCGCTCGACAGATCGAGGAGATGCTCCAGCTCCTCGTGCGTGCCGATGACCGGGATCGGCCGTTGCAGGTCGTCGAGTGCAACGCATTCTTCATGGGAAGGGAGAACGAGTCCGACGACGGACACTCGAGTCTGGGGCGGAAGCTCGGCGATCGTCGGGAGCGACTTCACACAGGCTTCAGATGTCCCCAGCAGCAACGCGTGAGGATACTCGCCCTCGACGCCGTAGCGGTACGCGAGCACGGCATCGAAGATCCACCGCCCTGCTAGCGAGAGAGCGAACGCCAG
>CAIMEK010000758.1 GCA_903839965.1 uncultured Acetobacteraceae bacterium
ACTGCACGCTGCCGGCGAGGGCGGACGGGCCGGTCGGGGCGCCCTCCAGCGAGTAGGTGGCGATGTTGGCTTCGTAGGGAGCGCCGAAGTTCAGGCGCACCGTGGCGCCGTCGACCTGGCCGGTTGCTTCGCCGGCGAAGCCGTTCGAGTCGTGGCGGCCTGAGATTTCGGCGCCGTGCTGGTGCAGCTTCACCCGGAGGCGTCGTTCGCCCTTGAGGAAGCGCACGGTGAATTCCCAGTCGCCGGAGATGTCGATGGCGGGCGCGGGGCGCGCGGCTTCGGCGGGGTGGGCGGCCGCGCGCAGGGCGTCGGCGATGGCGCGGCCGACCAGCGCGGCTTCGCCGGGCGCCAGGTTGAACGGCTCGATCTGCATGCTGGTGGCGGTGGCGGCGACGTCGTCCAGCATGACGCGCGGTTCGCCCTCCAGCAGGCGCTGGCGCAGGGCGTCGCTGTCGAGGCCGGTGCGCGTCGGGTCCCAGCGGATCGCCAGGGCGGGGACGCGCTCGGCGAAGGGCGGGGGCAGCACTTCGGTTGCCACACCGGCGAGGTCCGCCAGTTCGTGCTGGATCGCCGCCAGGTCGTCGTGCCAGCGGCGTTCCTCGGCGGCGTCGTCGCGCTCGCCGAACCAGTGTTCCAGCGCGGCGATGACGCCGACGATGTCTTCCTTCGACACCTTCATCGGGCGGCCGAAGGAATGGTGCGGTGCGGCGTTGCTCCAGGCCGCCTTCACCAGCGCCTTGTTGCCCAGCAGCAGGCCGCTGGTTTGCGGGCCGCGCAGGAACTTGCCGCCGCTGTACACAACGAGGTCGGCGCCGCGGGCGAGCCAGGGGCTTGGCCGCTCGATCAGTTCGGAGGCGGCGTCCACCATCACCGGCACGCCGCGCGGGCGCGCCAGTTCGACGATGCGTTCCAGGCGGACCGGGCCGCGGTTCTCGCTTTTGCCCAGCACGCCGACCATTACCACGTCGCCGCCGTCGAGCGCCTTGATCAGGGCGGCGTCGTCGTCGCATTCCACGACATGGGTGCCGACCATGCGGATGGCCATGTCGTAGGCGAAACGTTGGCCGCGCATCATGACGACGCGGTTGGGCATGCCGTCTGTAAAGGGCAGGCGCAGCATGGCGGCCGGGTCGTTGCCGGCGACGCAGGCGGCGGTGGCCAGCGCCAGGGCGGCGGCGCTGCCACAGGTGACGATGCCCCATTCCGCGCCGGTGAGTTCGGCGATGCGCGCGCCGGCCGCTTCCATCAGTTCGTCGAGGTTGACGAAGCGTTGCGACGCGGCGGCGACCGCAGCGCGCACCGAGGGCAGCATGAGGCTGCCGCCGTGGATGGTGCGCACGCTGCAACAGTTGATGAAGGGCCGCACCCCGAGCGCGAGGTAGGGGTCGCTGTTTGCCTTCGTTGCCGGCTGCATCGCCATTCGTTGTCCCTCCAGGTGCGTCGCAGCATCGAAGACGCAAGTCCGGGTGGCGTCAAGCGAGGTTGGCCTGATACCCAACCGGCGGCGGCTCAGGGTGGAAGCAAGTTTGGGGCGCTGCCCCAAGCCCTGCCAAGGGCCGAGAGGCCCTTGGATCCCATTCCTTGGGCTGCTTCAGCAGCCGTCAAATGCTATCGAGATTTGATTTAATGGCTGCTGCGCAGCCAAGAAAGGAAAGGGTTCCAAGGGCCTCTCGGCCCTTGGCGGGTCAAGGGCAGAGCCCTTGCCTTGCTTTAGTCAGCATCAGCGCCGGTTGGAATGATAGCATGGCGCGTTTGGGGGAAGTGAAATGAAGCTCACGGATTTTCGCGTGCTTACCTTCGATTGCTACGGCACGCTGATCGACTGGGAGAGCGGCATCATCGCGGCGCTGCAACCGCTGCTGGCGCGCGCCGGCGTTATGCCGCAGGCGGCGCTGGAGGCGTTCGCCCGCCACGAGGCGGCGCAGCAGGTGCAGACGCCGGCGATGCTGTATCCGGATGTGCTGGCGGCGGTGCATCGGCGGCTGGCCGAGGCGTGGGGTGTGCCGATGCCCGAGGCGGCGCACCGGCGGTTTGGCGCTTCGATTGCGGACTGGCCGGCCTTTGCCGATACGCCCGATGCGCTGCGCTATCTGAAGCGGCATTACAGGCTGGTGATCCTGTCCAACATCGACTGGGCCAGTTTCGCCGCCAGCAACCGCCGGCTCGGCGTGGACTTCGATGCGGTGTGCACGGCGGAGGATATCGGCAGCTACAAGCCGGACCCGGCGAATTTCCGTTATTTGCTCGAACGGGTGGCCGAACTCGGGCACGGCGGGCCGGAGATTCTGCACACCGCGCAGAGCCTGTTCCACGACCATGCGCCGGCGAGGCGGCTCGGGCTGGCCTCGGCCTGGATCGATCGGCGGGGGGAGCAGGATGGCTGGGGCGCCACCATGGCGCCGCCGGAGGGGGCCGCGTGGGATTTCCGCTTCACCTCGATGGCAGCGATGGCAGCGGCGCACCGGCAGGAGGGTGCGGAGCTCAGCGCAGTTCCTGCCGGCCCCCGGTGAGGTGGAACGCCAGCACGACGCAGATGCCGGTCATTGCCAGCAGCAGCGAGGACAGCGCCGCGGCGGTGCCGTAGTCGCCGTTGATGACGGCGACGTAGGTGCGCACCGGCATGGTGATGGTGTTGCCGACATAGAGCACCAGCGACGATGACAGCTCGTTGATGGCGGTGACGAAGCTCATGATGCCGCCGGCGACGATGCCGGGCAGGATCAGCGGCGCGGTGATGCGCAGGAAGGCGCGGCCGCGGCTGTAGCCGAGGCTGACGGCGGCGTCTTCCAGGTTGGGGGGCAACTGCTGCATGGCGGCGGTGGCGCTGCGGGCGGCGTAGGGCAGGCGGCGGATGAACACCGACAGGATGATGACCAGCCCGGTGCCGGTGATTGCCAGCGGCGGGGCGTTGAAGCAGGTGACGAAGGCGATGCCCATCACCACGCCGGGCACCACGTAGGGCACCATCAGCAGTCCGTCCAGCAGGGCGGTGCCGCGCGAGGGCCGGCGCACCAGGATGTAGCCGAGCATGGTGCCGACCACGACGATGGCGGCCACCGAGGAGCCCGAGAAGATCAGCGTGTTCCAGATCGGCAGCATGACGTTGTGGAACACGGTTTCGTAGCTCTGGGTGCCGAAGCCGGATGCGAACACCGGGCCGCTGGTGCGGCGGAACGAGAAGATTCCCACCACGATGGCGGGCATGACGCCGGTGAGCACGATGGCATAGGCGGCCCCGTGCGCCAGCACCGACCGCCAGCCCTGGGGGTGCACCCGGTACGGCGTGCGCAGGGCGCTGCCGTGGAACACGTCGCGACGGAGCAGGCGGCGCTGGGCCGCCACCAGCAGCACCGAAATGCCCACCAGCACCATGCTGAGTGCCGAGGCGGTGCTGGGATTGTCGCCGAGTTCGGCGGTGTAGAGCGTGTAGGCCTGGGTTGCCAGCACCTCGAAATTGCGCCCGATCAGGCGCGGCGTGCCGAAATCGGCGATCGACAGCACGAAGGCGAGCGCCGCTCCGGCCGACAGCGCCGGCAGCACCATCGGCACGGTGATTTTCAGGAAGCGGCGCGCCGGCGACAGGCCCAGCCCCTCGGCGGCTTCCTCCAGCGAGCGGTTCACCTGCGCCAGTGCGGTCGCCACGAACAGGAAGACGTTGGGGAAGAATTTGAAGCTGAACACCATGATGACGCCGCCGGCGCCGTACAACGGCGGCAGGCCGATGCCGAAATCGTCCAGCGTGGTGCGCACCACGCCGTTGGCGCCGAACAGCACGATCCACGCATAGGCGCCGATGAACGGCGGCGACACCAGGGCCAGCACCGCGAGCGTGCGCAGCAGCATTTCGCCGCGCAGCCGATAGTGGGTGGTCAGCCAGGCCAGCGCGCCGCCCAGCACCACGGCGCCGGCCATGCCGCCGAAGCCGGCGATCAGCGTGTTGCGGATGGCCACCAGGTGGCGGGGGCGGGTGAGCACCGTGATGTAGTTGGCCAGCGTCAGGCCGGTTCCGTCGGTATCCGCCAGGCTGGCGCGCACGGCGGTGCTGAGCGGCCAGACCAGCAGGGTCAGCACGATCGCCCAGACGACAAGCTGGGCGAAGGTCCAGATATCGGTGCGGC
>CAIMEK010000759.1 GCA_903839965.1 uncultured Acetobacteraceae bacterium
ATGGTCAAGCAGCTCGGCCTGACCAACATGCAGGTGGGATGGGTCGCCATGATCCCGTACCTGTGCGGCGCCATCAGCATGATGGCGTTCGGCTGGCTGGCCGACCGCGCGAGAGAGCGGCGTTGGCCGCTGTTCTTCGCCGCCGCGCTGGCCACCATCGGGCTGGTGCTGGCCGGGCAGACCGTCGGCACCTGGTGGTCGGTGCTGGGCATGTCGCTCGCCGCGATGGGCCTGTACGGCACCAAGGGCCCGTTTTGGGCAATGCCCTCGCTGTTCCTCACCGGCACGGCGGCGGCCACCGGCATCGCCTGGATCAATTCGGTGGGTAATCTCGGCGGTTTCGTCGGTCCCGCGGCGGTCGGCTGGGCGCACCAGCTCACCGGCAGCTTCGCCGGCGGGCTCTATGCCCTGGCCGCTTTCTCCGCCATGAGCGCCGTCGTCGCCGCCCTCTGGCTGCACTTCCCGCGGCCGGTATCGCCGGTGGTCGCCGCCGAATAGCCCTACGTCAGCTCGCAGATCTCCAGCACGGTCAGCAGGTAGATCCGCACCATGTCGAGATAGTCGGCGATGTCCACACGCTCGTCGGGCATGGTGTTGTAGCGCCCGCCCGGGCCGCACACGATGCCCTCCATGCCGCCCTCGCGGAACAGGTGCGCCGCATCGGTGCCGTAATAGCCGGGCGGCGTAATCGCGCCGGTCGGCTGGTCGGTGCCGCGCACGCTGCGGTAGGCGCGGTTGATCGCCTGCACGATGCGGCTTTGCCGGCTCACCTCGAAGCTCGGCATCGCCGGCCGGCCCAACTGGTGCTCGGGCGTCAGCGTCGCGCGCAGCCCCGGGAAGCGCGCCTCCAGCGCACCGAGCTGCGCCCGCAGGTCGGCCAGCGCGCCGGCCTCGGTCTGCCCCGGCGCATAGCGCCCCGAGCCCTTGATGCGCACGAAATCCGCCACCTGCGGCGGCCGCCATTCGTGCAGCTCCCGCCCCAGCGCGCCATGCACCACGCCCACATGCACGCGGTTGATGCCGGCATGTTCGGGCGTCGGCGCACCGGAAAACACCATGGCGTCGAGCCGCGGGATAAGGTCGCAGGCCGCGGCGATCGCGTCCACCGCCTCCTCGCGCTTGGACATGTGGCGCGTGTTGCCGACCAGCTCGATGAGGAAGGTGAAGGCCGCCGCGTGCATGGTCAGCGCCGCCAGGTCGGTCGGCTCGGAATTGACGAAGTAGTCCGCGCGCAGGCCCTGGCGGAGCAGCGCCAGCGTGCCCACCCCGCCCTGCAGTTCGCCGACGACATAGGTGAGGGTCACGTCGCCCTTCAGCTTCACGCCGGCCTGCACCAGCGTGCGCACGGCGCAGAAATAGGCGGCATCGCCCGCCTTCATGTTCGACACGCCGATGCCGTAGATGAAGCGGTCGTCCACCTTCCCGCCCCACGGATCGACGGTCCAGCCCTCGCTCACCGGATTGGTGTCGATATGGCCGTTGAACAGCAGGCTGCTGCCCCCGCCCGCGCCGCGCAGCCGGCCGACCGCGTTGACGCGTTCGCCTTCCACCGGCGTGAGTTCGGCCTCCAGCCCCAGCGCGCGCATCTGCCCGGCCATGAACTCCGCCAGCACGCGTTCGCCCGGCGTCTGGCTGTAGCTCTTGTGCCGCGCCATGGCGGCGAGGAAATCGAGGCATGCCTTGTCGTCGACGCGATCCAGCAATTCCTTGGGGGTCATCGGGTCCCTCGTCCGGCAGGGGTTGGGGAAGCGTCCATCAGGGCGCGCGTGTACTCATGCTCGACGCCGCTGCCCAGCGCGTCAACCGCCAGCAGGTCCACCACCTCGCCCGCCCGCATCACCGCCAGGCGATGCGCGATCTGGCGCACCAGGTTGAGGTCGTGGGTGATGAACAGGTAGGCGGTGCCGTGGCGGCGGCGCAGCTCCAGCAGCAGCTCGATCACGGCAGCCTGCACCGACACGTCGAGCGAGGCGGTGATCTCGTCGCAGATCACCAGCCGCGGCTTGGCGGCAAACGCGCGGGCGATCGCCACGCGCTGCTTCTCGCCGCCGGAAAGCTGGTGCGGCCAGCGTCGCGCGTACTCCGCCGGCAGTTGCACCTGCTCCAGCAGCGCCGGGATCTCGCCCGACGATCCGCCGAACAGACGCAGCGGCCGGCTGAGAATTTCCGCGACGCGCTGGCGCGGGTTCAGCGAGCTGTCGGGATGCTGGAACACGATCTGCACGGCGCGCCGATAAGCCCGCCCCATGTGCGACACCGGCTGCGAATCCAGCCGGATGCGTCCCGAATACGGCACCAGCCCGGTCAGCGCGCGCGCCACGGTGGATTTTCCCGAGCCGGATTCCCCGACGATGCCGAGGATCTCGCCGGCCCGCACGTCCAGGCACACGTCGCGTGCGCCCAGCGTCTCCCGCCGGCCGAACAGCCGTGGCCGCCCGTAGCGCACCGACAGTTTGTCCGCCTCCAGCAGGCTCGTCTCCGCCGGCGCGTCGAACACCAGCCGCCGTTCCGGCCGCGGCACCGCCGCCACCAGCCGGCGCGTGTAGGCATGCCCGGGTGCGATGAAGATGCTCGCCGCCGCCTCCTGCTCCACGATCCGCCCGGCCTGCATGACCGCGACACGATCCGCCACGCCCGACACCACGGCCAGGTCGTGCGAAATGTACAGCCCGGCAACACCGGTTTCCCGCCGCAACCGGGCGAACAACTGCAGGATGCGCGCGCCGGTGATCACATCGAGCGCCGTGGTC
>CAIMEK010000760.1 GCA_903839965.1 uncultured Acetobacteraceae bacterium
ACAGGTCGGACACGCCGATCAGGTTGGGGGCGAGGCGGTGGCTCATGCATGAAGGATAGGCATGCCTGCCCACCATCGCCAGCCGCCGGGGCGGGACAACGACCGGCCGCCCTGATATATCCGCCCATCCGCCGAAGGAAACCGCCATGCCCAGCGCCGACGACGTCCGCCCCCTCCACGCAGAACTGACCGAGATCCGCCGCGACATCCACGCCCATCCCGAACTCGGCTTCGAGGAGCAGCGCACCTCCGCGCTGGTGGCCCGCAAGCTGCGCGAGTGGGGCCTGGAGGTGCACACCGGCATCGGCGGCACCGGCGTGGTCGGCGTGCTGCGCCGCGGCAACGGCCAGGCCAGCATCGGCCTGCGCTGCGACATGGACGCGCTGTCGATGGACGAGGACTCCGGCCTCGCCTACGCCAGCGGCCATGCCGGGCGCATGCACGCCTGCGGCCACGACGGCCACACCACCATGCTGCTGGGCGCCGCCCGCTACCTGGCGCAGAGCGGCAACTTCAACGGGTGCGTGAACTTCATCTTCCAGCCCGCCGAGGAGGGCCGCGGCGGCGCCGAGGCGATGCTGAAGGACGGCCTGTTCAACCGTTTCCCCTGCGACACCGTGCACGGCATGCACAACAAGGTCGGCGTGCCGGTCGGCCGGTTCGTCATCCGTCCCGGCGACGCCATGGCCGGCGGCGCCTTCTTCGACATCGCCATCACCGGCCGCGGCAGCCACGGCGCCCGGCCGGAGGCCAGTGTCGATCCGGTGGTGGTGGCCGCGCACCTCACCGCGGCGCTGCAATCCATCGTCGCGCGCAACGTGCCGCCGGCGGACATCGCGGTGCTCAGCGTGACCCGCATCGCCTCCGGCGACGCCTACAACGTCATTCCGCAAACCGCCACGCTGGCGGGCACCGCGCGCACCTTCCGCCGCGAGACCATGAGCCTGGTCGAGGAGTCCATGAAGCGGCTCGCCGCCGGCATCGCCGCGGGATTCGGCGCCACCGCCACGGTGGATTTCCGCTTCCTGTTCGCCCCGCTGGTGAACGACCCCGCCCAGGCCAAGGCGATGGCGGACGCCGCCGCCGCGGTGGTGGGCGAGGCGGCGGTCGAGCGCAACGGCCCGCGCAACAACGCGTCGGAGGATTTCAGCTTCATGGTCGAGCAGGTGCCGGGCGCGCTGATCAGCATCGGCAACGGCGACGGTGCGCAACTGCACAATCCGGCCTACGACTTCAACGATGCGGCGATCCCCTACGGCGTCGCGCTGTGGGCCACGCTGGTCGAGCGGCAACTGGCCAAGGGGATCGGGGCATGATCGTCGACGCCATCCGCGCCGGTCAGGGCGAATTCTCCGCCCTTCGCCGCGACCTGCACAGCAATCCCGAACTCGGCCTGGAGGAACGCCGCACCGCGGAGATCGTCGCGCGGAAACTGGAGTCCTGGGGCCTGCAGGTGCATCGCGGCATCGGCCGCACCGGCGTGGTCGGCGTGCTGCGCCGCGGCAACGGCCAGGCCGCCATCGGGCTGCGCGTCGACATGGACGCGCTGCCCATGCAGGAAGCCACCGGCCTCGACTACGCCAGCCGCAACGCCGGACGCATGCATGCCTGCGGCCACGACGGGCACACCACCATGCTGCTCGCCGCGGCGAAGTACCTGGCGGAGACCGGCAACTTCAACGGCACGGTCAACTTCATCTTCCAGCCCGGCGAGGAAGGCGTCGGCGGTGCGCTGGCCATGCTGGTCGACGGGCTGTTCGAGCGTTTCCCCTGCGACTCGATTTTCGCTCTGCACAACCGGCCCGGCATGCCGGTCGGCCAGTATGCCATTTCGCCAGGTCCGTCGGCCGCCGGCGGCGCCTTCTTCGACATCCGCATCACCGGCCGCGGCAGCCACGGCGCCCGGCCGGAAGCCAGCATCGATCCGGTGGTGGTGGCCGCGCACATCACCGCGGCGCTGCAATCGGTGGTGGCGCGCAACGTGCCGCCGGCCGATACCGCGGTGCTCAGCGTGACCCGCATCGTCGCCGGCGACGCCTACAACGTCATTCCGCAAACCGCGTTGCTGGCCGGCACCTGCCGCGCCTTCTCGCCGCGCGTGATGACACTGATGGAACAGAGCCTGCGCCGCGTCGCCGAAGGTGTCGCCGCCGGTTTCGGGGCGACCGCGGAGGTGGAGTTCCGGCTGATCTTCGCCCCCCTCGTCAACCACCCGGAGCACACCGACACGCTCGCCGCCGCCGCCGCCGCCCTGGTGGGCGAGGCCAATGTCGACCGTGCCAAGCCGCCCGGCATGGGCTCGGAGGATTTCAGCTTCATGATGGAGCAGGTGCCCGGCGCCTACATCCAGGTCGGCAACGGCGCCAGTGCGCAACTGCACAATCCGGCCTACGACTTCAACGACGCGGCCATTCCGTACGGTGCCGGAGTGTTCGCTTCCCTGGTCGAGCGCAAGCTGGCGAAAGGTGCCGCCGACTGAGGCGCGCATGACCGGACTGGGACTGGACGCCGGCGGTTCGGCGACGCGCTGGGCGTTGTGCGACGCCGCCGGTGCGCCGCTTGCCGCCGGCGAGGTGCCCGCCATTTCCGGCCTGCTGTTCAACGCCGCCGAACGGGCCCGCCTGCGCACCGCCGCCGAGGCGCTGCACGCCGCGCTGGTGGGGCTTCCGGTTCCCTCCGCGGTGGTTGCCGGCATCACCGGCCTGTCCGCCGGCACGCCGGAAGCCGACGCGGTCTGTGCCACCGTCGCCGCCGCGCTCGGCCTGCCGGCCGAGGCGGTGCACGTGCGCGAGGACACCTGGATCGCCTACCACGCCGTCTTTGCCCGCGGCGAAGGCCACATGGTCTATGCCGGCACCGGCTCGGTCGGCCTGCACGTGCGCCCCGACGGCACCGCCGTGCGTGTCGGCGGCCGCGGCATGCTGATCGACGACGGCGGCTCGGCGTTTTGGATCGGCCGTGCGGCGCTGGCCCTGGTGTGGCGCCGCCGCGACGCCGAACCCGGCTGGACCGGCCCGCTCGCCCGTGCGCTGGACGAAGCCATCGGCGGTGCCGGCTGGGACGCGGTGCGCACGTATGTCTACGGCGGCGGACGCACCGGCGTCGCCATGCTGGCACGCGCCGTGGCGGTGGCCGACGATGCCGACGCGCGGACAATACTTGCCGCCGCCGGCACCGAACTGGCCCGCCTGGCGCACGCCCTCGTAGCGCGTGTGGGGCCAAGGCCGGTGGCGCTGATCGGCCGTGCCGCCGCGCTGCACCCGCTCATCCTGCAATCCATGCGAGCCGCCGCGCCCGCCCTGCACATCGAGCGCCGCGACCCCGACGCCGCCCTGGCCGCCGCGCGCCTGGCGCTGGCCTACCGTCCCACCGCGTAGCCCTGCATGCCGCGCGGATTGGCGCCGGCGAACAGCTGCCCGTCCGCCTCGATGCGGGCAGCGGAAAGCCGGCCCTCGTTCCAGGGATCGCCCATTTCGGCGAGGTGCCCACGCGCGATCAGCGCGGCCAGCACGGCGGGATCGTAGCGGCCTTCCAGCACCACCTTGCCGGGCCGCGCCACCCGCGGCCAGAAGCTGCTCGGCCAATGCTCGGTGTGGAACGACGGCATATCGATCGCCTGCTGGATGGTCAGCCCGTGGTGCAGCATCCGCAGCAGCATGATGGGCTGCCACTGGTCCTGCTGTTCGCCGCCCGGCGTGCCGAACGACATCCACGGCTTGCCGCCGCGCAGCATCATGCTGGGCGACAGCGTGCTACGCGGACGCTTGCGCGGCTGCACCGAATTCGGGTGGCCCGGATAGGTCCAGAACATCTGCCCGCGCGTGGTCAGCGGGAAGCCGAGCCCCGGCACCACCGGCGAGGATTGCAGCCAGCCGCCGGAGGGGGTGGCGCTGACCATGTTGCCCCAGCGGTCGATGACGTCGATGTGGCAGGTGTCGCCGCCGATCGCGCCCAGGCGCCCCACCGTCGGCTCGCCCGCGCCGGCGCCGCCCGTGAGCAGCCCGGCGCGCTGTTGCGCCGTGCGATCGACCTGCGGCTCGAACCCCGGCACCTGTCCCGGGCGCAATTCCAGCGAGGCCTGTTCGCCGACCAGCCGGCGCCGGGCGTCGTTGTAGTCGCGTGACAGCAAGGTGCCGAGCGGCACCGTTACGAAGTCGGGGTCGCCGTAATAGGCCTCGCGGTCGGCGAAGGCGAGCTTCAGGCATTCCACCACGGTGTGCACGAAGTCCGGCCCCAGCGGGTCCATGGCGGCAAGATCGAAACCGTCGAGCAGGGCGAGCAGTTGCAGGAAGGCGGGCCCTTGCGTCCACGGCCCGCATTTCAGCAGCGTGTGGCCCTGGTATTCCACGCCGACGGGCGCTTCCACCGGCGCTGCCCAACGCGCCATGTCGTCGGCGGTCAACAGGCCGCGGTGATAGCGGTCCGTGCAGTCCAGCACGTCGGTTTCGGCGTAGTAGCGGCCGATCGCCTCGGCGACGAAGCCGCGGTAGAAGGCGTTGCGTGCGCCGTCGATGCGCGCCTCGCGGGTGGCGCCGACGGCTTCGCGGCACAGCCGTTCCCAGGTGTCGGCCACCGCCGGCCGGGCCAGCAGCGTGCCCGGCCCCGGCACCGCGCCGCCGGGCAGGAACACGTCCGCGCTTGTCTTCCACTCCTCCAGCAGCGGCTGCAGGTTGGCGATGGTGGCGGAGATGCGTGGCACGATGTGGATGCCGTTGCGCGCGTAGCCGAGCGCGTAGGAAATCACCTCGGGGAATTCCCAGCTTCCCCAGTTGCGCAGCACCGTGCACCAGGCATCGAAGGCGCCGGGCACCACCGCGGGCAGCAGGCCGGTGCCGGGCACCAGGTCGAGCCCGAGGGCGGCGAATCGTTGCGGCGTGGCAGCGTCCGGCGCCACGCCCTGGCCGCACACCACGTGCTGGGTGCCGGCACGGGCATCGTGCACGATGATGGGCGCATCGCCACCCGGGCCGTTCAGGTGCGGCTCGGCGAGTTGCAGCGTGAACCCGGCGGCCACCGCGGCATCGAAGGCATTGCCGCCGCGTTCCAGCACGGCCATGCCGACCTGGCTGGCGATCCAATGGGTCGTCGCCACCACGCCGAAGGTGCCGGCGATTTCCGGACGCGTCGTGAACATGGCCGTTGGTGTCTCCCGGTTGCGCGGGCGCAAGCTAGCGCCGCCGGTATCAGCTTGCCAGCGCCGCCCGCTCCGCCAGCACGAAGGGCGCGCCGGGGCTGCGCTGGACGAACAGGCAAAGGTCCTCGACCCGCCTGGGCACTTCCAGCACCTCGGCGAACCATGCCTCCGCCGCCGGGCAGATGCGCGCCTGCGCCTCGCCCGACAGCCGGCAAGTGAGCGTCATGTGGAAAATCCAGGTGGCGAACACATAAGGGTAGCCCCAGCGCAGCAGGTTGGCGTCCTGCGCGCCCGTCAGTCCGTGCCGCCGGCGCCTGGCCAACTCGGCTGCCTCTGGCGGTGTGCGCAGGTGGTCGGCGCCGGCCACGCAGGCATCGGCCAGCGCCTGCAGGGCCGGGCTCGGGGTTGTCTGGCACAGGGCCAGGAAGCCGCGCAGCCCGGTTACCGCCAGCCCGGGCAGCGCGAAGGCGGGAATGCCGGCGGCGATCGCGCGCGTCGCCGCCACCACCTCGTCCCAACCGGTTCCCTTACGCAAAGTCATCGGCGGCTTCAGCGTCGCATGAAAACCATACAGCCGCGGCTCGGCGGTGATGGCCGCGATGTCGGGCAGGTCGGGTTGCGGGCGCGGCTCGCTGCTCGCCGGGTCGCGTCCCAGCCACGCCGCGGCACGCGCCCACAGCGGATCGTCGGCGGCGGGCGCGTAGTAGAGCCCGACGCGCATCAGGCGGCATCCTGCAACGGCGCCACCTGGTAGGTGCGGTCGGCGATGGCGTCGCGCACGGCGGCGTCGTGGAAGATGCCGACGATGGCAACGCCGCGCGCTTTCGCCGCGCGCATCAGGCCGATGACGATATCGCGGTTCTCGGCATCGAGGCTGGCGGTGGGTTCGTCCAGCAGCAGCACGGGATGGCCGCCGATGAAGCCGCGCGCGAGGTTGATGCGCTGCTGCTCGCCGCCAGAGAAGGTGGCCGGCGGCAAGGCGTGCAGG
>CAIMEK010000761.1 GCA_903839965.1 uncultured Acetobacteraceae bacterium
CGGCGGCGGCACGGCGGCCGGCCAAGCTTGCCTCCGGTGCCGGTGGCGATCCAGGCGTGGCGCGCAACCGGCGCCACCCCGGCGGCATCACCGATCCGAGCCTGCCGGTGGTGCAGATCAGCGGTCTCGACGGCCAGCCGATCGCCACCATCATCACCTATGCCTGCCATCCCGTGGTGCTCGGCGCCGACAACAGGCTGTGGACGGCCGACTATCCCGGCGCGGTCCGGACCGAGATCGAGCGGCGGCGGCCGGGAACGCTGGCGCTGTTCCTGACGGGCTGCGCAGGCGACGCCAATACTGGCCATACAGCGCACGCTTCGATCAGTCTGGCGCCGAATGCGGCGCGCACCTTCGAGACCGCCAGGATCATCGGCCGCCGGATTGCCGATTGCGCCGAAGCGGCGGTGCTGTCGGAGGTGGATGGCGGCGTCGCCATGGCCAGCCGCACGGTGGCGCTCGGCTTCGCCCGGCGCGAAACCGCGTCCATGGGCGAACTCGCCGACACATGGCGGGCCGAGGCGGCGACCGCCGAGCCGGCGCGTGGCGCGCTGCTCGCCGGCTGGATCCGTTGGGCCGAGGCGAGGCAGCCGGCCGATTTCGCCGCGCTGCGCCGACAGGTGCGGGTGACCGCGCTGCGCTGGGGCGGGGTCGAGATCGTCGCGTTGCCCGGCGAGATCTTCGCCGCAACGGCGCAGCGGATCCGCGCCGCTATCGCCAATCCGGCGGCGATCGTCATCGCCTATGCCGACGACGATCCCGGCTACATCCCACCGGCCCAGGAATTCGCCGCCGGCGGCTACGAGGTCGAGGAGGCCCACCGTTACTATGGTGCGCCGGCGACGTTCGCGCCCGGCTCGGCGGAGGCGCTCGCCGACGCGGCGGCCGAGCTCGCGCTCGGTCTTCGCGCGCACGGACCCGCTTTCTGAGGTTCCGGCGCATCCGGCGCCTGCCGTCCCTGCATCGCGGCGGCAATCGCGTTCAGCGGATCGTTCAGGCGACCTTTTCCGGATTGCCACTCGCCAGCGAGCGGTGCAGGGCGTCGAGGATCGCGGTGACGTGGCGCGAACTCGCCAGCGTGACCAGCGGGGCGCGATCCTCGAGTACACAGGAGACCATGTGCTGGAGTGCGTCGGCGACGGCGCCGCGCTGCTCGCCATGGATCATGCTGCCGGTCGCGGTGCGGGGATATTCGAAGGTGGATGCGGTCGCGAGTTCGAGCTGCTCGCTGTCGCGCTTCAGGTGCATCATGCCAGTCTCGCCGACAATTTCGATGAACGAATCGGTCATGCTGGGATAGGTGTTGGGATAGATCCAGCACGCTTCGAACGTCGCCACGCGGCCGCCGTCGAAGCGCACCTGTGCTTGGATGGCGTCCGGCGTCTCGATGCCGCGCTGCCGCAGAACGCCCCAGACCGCGGTGGCGTAAACTTCCGTTGCCGTCGCCGCCATGAACCATGTCACCAGATCAATGTCGTGACAGGCCAGGAACCAAGCCGGCGTCGTTCCGCTCGCCCAGCTCAGCATCTCGGTCGGCACGAAGATGCGGTCGTTCTTGCGGGTATAGGCGAGCACCGGGCGGCCGATGCTGCCGGCCTGGATTTCCTGGAAGGCACGGGCGTAGGCGGGAATCCAGCGATGGTTGAAGCAGGTCATCGCCTTGACGCCGCTCAGTTCGACGGCGGCGATGAGGGCGTCGGCCTCGGCCAGGCTGGTGGTCAACGGCTTCTCAACCATGAAGTGTTTGCCCGCGACGGCAGCGGCGGCACAGATCTCGCGGTGCAGATGGTCGGGAGTTGCGATCGTCACCATGTCGACGTCGGGCCGGTCGAGCAGCTCGCGGTAATCCGCGCAGAAGAAGTCCGCCCCGTAGAGCTTGGCGAGATCCTCGGCCGAGGCGAGCGGCAGGCTGGCGACGCCGACGAGGCGGGCGCGGCGGTCCGACTTCAGGGCGGCGGCATGACTGCGGCCCATGATGCCGGCGCCGATGATGCCGATGCCGAGCCTGCGGTTCTGATCGATGGACACGTGCAATACTCCTCTGATGCGCCGGGGCAACGGCGGCGGTGGCGAGGCGTCGGCCGTCAGGCCGGCGCGGCGGCGCGGCTGGCCCGCACTTCGGGAACCGCGCTCAGCAGTTTTCGGGTGTAGTCATTGCTGGGTCGTTCGAAGATCGCGTCGGCGTCGTCCATCTCAACCACCTCGCCGCGATTCATCACCGCGACGCGGTCGCAGAGGTAACGGACGACCGCCATGTCGTGACTGATGAATACGTAGGACAGGCGGTGCCGGGCGCGCAGCTCGCCGAGCAGGTTGAGGATCTGCGCCTGCACCGACACGTCCAGCGCGGAGACCGGCTCATCCATGACCAGCACTTCGGGATCGAGGACCAGGGCGCGGGCGATGCCGACGCGCTGCAACTGGCCGCCGGACATCTCCGCGACGTCGCGGTCGTAATGGGCTGGTTCGAGACCGACCTCGGCGAAGCGGACGACGACCTTGCTTCGGCGTTCCTCCGGCCTGACGCCGCGCAGGCGGAGCGGCTCGGCAGCATTGTCACCGACGCTTAGACGCGGATTGAGCGAATTGAGTGGGTCCTGAAACACCATCTGCACCCGGTGGCGGAAGTCGTGCAGCCCGGCGCGGCCGAGGTGGGTCACGTCGGTGCCGTCGAAAACGACGGTGCCGGCCGTGGCGTCGACCAGGCGCATCATCACCCGCGCCAGCGTGGACTTGCCGGAACCCGATTCGCCGACGACACCGAGGGCCTCGCCGCGGCGAAGGTCGATAGTGACGCCGCCCACTGCCCGCAGCGTCCGGTGCTTCTCGAACAGACCGCCGCGCAACGGGAAGTCGACCGTGATGCCGCGGAGGCGGAACAGCGGATCGCCGCCGGCTTGCGCGGGCGCCTCGCGAGCCGGCTGCCTGCCCACGGTGAAGGTCGGCGTCCCGGCGAAGTGGCAAGCGGCGAGGCTGGCGCCGGACGGCGAAAGCGGCGGCCGCCGCGTGGCACAGCTCTCCGCGTCGCGGCCGACCGGGCAGCGTGGCTGGAACGCACAGCCCGGCGGGTCTCCCGCCAGCACCGGCGGGTTGCCGGGGATAGGGGCGAGGCCGCCGGCGCGATGCAGCGACGGCCGGCAGGCCAGCAGCCCCTGGGTATAGGGATGGCGCGGATCGGCGAGGACGGCGGCAGTCGGGCCGGACTCCATCACCCGGCCGGCATACATGACGACCACTTGATCGGCGTTCTCGGCGATTACGCCGAGGTCGTGGCTTACCAGGACAACGGCGCCGGAAACCTCGGCGCGCAGGTCACGCAACAGCTTCAGGATCTGCGCCTGAATGGTGGCGTCGACGGCGGTCGTCGGCTCGTCGGCGATCAATACCTGCGGCCGGTTGGCAAGCGCCATGGCAATCATGACGCGTTGGCACATGCCGCCGGAGAACTCATGTGGGAACTGGCGCACCCGCCGGTTCGGCGCGTCGATTCCCACCCGGCCGAGAAGCTCGATCGCCCGTTGCCAGGCGGCGTGGCGGCCGAGGGCGGAGTCGTGGACGCGCAACGCTTCGACAAGCTGGGCGCCGATCGACAGCACCGGATCGAGCGAGGCGACGGGGTTCTGGAAGATGAAGGCAACATCCTTGCCGAGCAGGCCACGACGTTCGTGGGCGGGCATGGCACCGACGTCGCGGCCGGCGAAGTAAACCGTGCCGCCGAGCTGGACGGCATTGTCCGTCAACAGGCCGAAGGCGCCCATCAGCGACACGCTTTTGCCCGAGCCAGACTCGCCAACGATACCGAGCGTTTCACCACGGCGCACGGCAAAGGAGACGCC
>CAIMEK010000762.1 GCA_903839965.1 uncultured Acetobacteraceae bacterium
GCGACAAGATGCCCACCACCTGGTGGCCGCGCCGATCGCCACCGCCACCAGGTCGACGCGATCGAGATGCCAACCACCAGGCGATCGCAGGATGCCGCCAGCACCGGCGCCGGCGCCGGCGACAAGATGCCCACCACCGCGGCCGCGCCGATCGCCGTGGTCCCCAGGTCGACGTGGGCGAGCTGCGGAGCGCCAGGCGGTCGCAGGACGCCACCGGCACCGGCACCGGCGACAAGATGCCCACCACCTGGTGGCCGCGCCGATCGCCACGGTCACCAGGTCGACGTGGGCCAGATGCGGAACGCCAGGCAGGCGCAGGGGCGCCGCCAGCACCGGCGACAAGATGCCCACCATCAGGGCCGCGCCGATCGCCACCGCCACCAGGTCGACGTGGGCGAACTGCGGAACGCCAGGCAGGCGCAGGGCGCCACCGGCACCGGCACCGGCGCCGGCGACAAGATACCCACCACCACGGCCGCGCCGATCGCCACGGTCACTAGGTCGACATGGGCGAGCTGCGGAGCGCCTGGCGGTCGCAGGGCGCCGCCAGCACCGGCACCGGCGACGAGATGCCCACCACCGCAGGCGCGCCGCTCTGTGGTCTGGTTACCGGGCAATCGAACGCTTCATTTGGCTCTATCGCGGCCTGGTGGCGCCGGACGGCACCACCGATCCGACCGTTTCTGCCTAGCTCGTCATGCCCATGTTGACCAGCCCGGCGGCTTCCGCGTCTGGCAAGGTCATGATCGCCCCGGCCGAGACGATGGCGGCGGGCGCGAACACAGTCACACCCCAACCGCCGATCGGCGCCACATAAACCCGCCGGTCCGTAACGATGGTCACCGTTTCTGGCGAATCTTCTCCGGTAACTTGGTGGCCGATGCCCAGGGTGATGAGGCGGCCGCCATCTTCCGCGGGTAGGTTGATGGTCGCACCCACGGAGACGATGGACGCCGGCGCAAATACGGTCGTGCCAAAGCCGCCGATCGGCGCGAAGTAGACCTTGTGAGTTGTAGTGATCGTCGTCATTTCCATGTCCCTGGACGAAGCAACACAACGATGACTTTGTCCGGTGCCGCGCCCGCCCGGGCGCCCGATGGCGCGGGAACAAGTGGGGGGAGCTCGCGCGCCTCGAAACGGAACGGCGCGGTCACGACCGCACACGCCGCCAGCACGTCCATCAGGCGCTTCGGCAGCCGAGGGAGCACATGCATATTGAGGGGGGGCGAATTTGACATAGCCTACCTCCGCGCCGTCGCCAGCGCTTCCTGGAAGCGTGCTTTCAGCCGTTCAACGAACGTTGCCAGAACGATCTTCGCTATGCGGTCATGAAAGCCGAAGCGCGGCCTGTAGGACTCCGATGGTTCGAACGCGATCAGCCGCATCAAGTGATGTCCGGCCATGCGCTTGAACAGACCGCCGAGGCCTCGTTGGTTATTGGGATTAGATCCACTCATATAGACCAGGCCGGTATCCTGCTGGCCGTTGCGGCGGCGCTTGCCCGCGTGTGCCGCCGCCTGCTGGGCCTTGGCGCGCTGCATCAGACGGCCCACCAACCCGGATGGAATGTTGCCGAAGCTGTCCAGGGGGATCGCTTTGCCGGGCAGCACCAGCGCTTTCGCTGATGGCTTGCGGGTGTTCATGCTCGGCACACGGGTCCCCCCGGTCTCTTCGAGCGCCAGATATTTCGCTTGAATGCCCTTCACGGCGACAACGGCGGTGAGCGTTTCCTTCGTGGCGCGACGCGTGCCGATCGACTGCATCGTGAACCGTGTCGGCTGGTGGCCATGCGCGTTAAAGATGGCTGGAAGCGCAGTCGTGAGCTCCCACTTCGCCCGGTCGGCCGTATCGTTCAGCGCGCGGACAATGGCGAATGGAAGCTGGCGACGGGCAAAGTCGTTGAGCTGTTTCGCGAACTGATCGGCATTCGTCTTGACCGAGATTTGCACGCTTCAGGCCTTCCCCTTGAAGCAAAAAAAGCTTGACCCCGGAGACCATAGCGACAGCGACCAGCCAAACCGCGCCATTGATCTCCGGGGCCGCCCCTGGCAACGCGCCCAGGATAAACGCGTTGCCAATCTCATTCCCCGTTGTGGTAATGCGGCATTGCCGGGCCGGAGCTGCCCGGGCCTGTCAGGTTCCCAAGATTGACCCGGTAGTCGAAATATCGATCCTGACCTCGCATCGTTCCTTTCGTTGTAATCCCAGGCGTCGAGACGCCGTCGACTTGCAGGTTCACGGTGACAAACGTCGGCGCGGCCGCGGCATCCGAATAAAGCCGCCCTGCCGCGCCGCCTGGCACAGCACCGAGGGCAAGCGGCATCTGCGGCGACGGCATGCCGGAGGGCAGCGCAGGCGGGATGTCCGACTGCGAAAGCGTGATGCGCGGCAAGGTGCGCTGCATCCAGGTGGAAGGCGTGTCTCTCGGCTGCATTTGCTGCCTATAGAGGTGATCGATTTCCTGCCTGAGCAGTTCGCCTTCCCCCCGCGGCCCGGCTGGCGAAGGTTTCATCACCTCGAGGAAGGTGGCGATCTCCGGCGACCACCGAATGGCGCCAAGTGCGAGGCGCGCCAGCGGGCGGGCAACCACCGCACCGCCCGCACCGGCGCCAGCCCCTTCAGCAGCGCTGACCGCTCCCCCCGCCGCTGCAGCGGCAGCGCCGCCGCCACGCACCAAACCCAGCTTGAGGGCGAGGGCCTCGGCCCCCGCTGCAGCAAACCATATGCCGCGGCCAAACTTGTAGATGGCATATGCTTCGAGGATCCTACCGAGCCCGCCGAGCCGGTCGACCAGGCCGCCGATATTTTCGGTCAACCGCGCGACGGCATGGCCCGTCTCGAGCCAGTCCACCTTCTTGAACAGCTCCGCGAGGGCCGTGACGTTGCGCCCGGTAACGGCGGCGATAGCCCCCTGATTCCCTGTCAGGAAACGCTCCATACTCTGCAGCATCGGAGTCAGCGCGGGCGCGAGCTCCCGGCCGATTCGTGTTTCCACCTGTGAGACCGCAAACCCGATGTTTTGCCAGCTTTCGAAGTACTCCTTCTGCGCCTTCCGCTGCGCTTCCGTGATCGCCGGCGCTTTCATGCGCTCCCAGGCCTGTGCCCATCGCGCCAGTTCCTCGGGATTGGAGCCGAACATCTTCGTCAGCTCGCCGCCGCCCCGGCCGAAAAATGCCCGGGCCATCCCCTCGCGTGCTACGGAATTCGGGTTCGCCTGGTAGGCCTTGAACACGTCACCAATCAGATCGGCGGTGCTGCGCAACTGACCATGGGCGTCGTGCAAGTTAATCCCGAGTGCCTTGAAAATCGGAACGGCCGGCCCCTTTCCGGCACTGGACTTGAAGATGACATCGTTGAATTTCGCCATTGACGCCGTAAAGGCCTCCATGGGCGTATTCGTCATGCGTGCAATATAGGAGAATTTGCTCAATTCGCCGACGTTCAGACCAAGGCGCTTGGCGGTTTCCTGGGCTTCGATGCCAGCCTTTGCCATGTTCTCGGCGAAGACAAACAAGCCCCCGGCACTTGCGCCCGCACCCAGTCCGCCCAGCATGGGGAGCATGGTCGTCAGGCGTGAATGAAGTCCGGCTATCCGGCCTTCCAGCATAGAGACGGCACCACCCACACGGGTGATGCTGCCATGCATTTGCAGCCATGGCGCGGCAGTTGCCGCCTTGCTCCCCGCTGCGCTCAGCACGCCCATTCGATGTGCCAGGGCTTCGGTCGACCTGGCAATGCGTTCAAACACCGCCGCGGTTTCGTCACGGGCGGTGATGGTCGTCTGAAGGTTGGGGAGGCCGCTCATGATGGCTGTTCTTCCTTGACGATCCGCTCGGCTTCAGTCCAGGCCTTGACGATTTCCGCAGGCGTGAGATCGAAGATCAGGCCTGCGGAGCCGCTGTAGAACCGGACGAGCCGCCAGGCTGCGGCGAGGATCCATCCGGGTTGCTGCCCAGCAAAAAACTCCGGATCACGTTGACCGCCTCCATCCAATCCCGGGGCTGCATCTGGTCAACGGAGCTGGTGGGGATGCCGGCGAGATCGCCGATCAGGCCGGACAGCACGGGGGCGTCCATTTGCTCGGTAACCGTCGCGCCCTGTCCGCGCATCAGGAAGGGAAACCCCTGGCGCCGCAGATCGCCGGCGATGAGCGGCCGCAGGGTGATGCCGTCCAAATCTTTTCCGTGTGCCTTGATGGGCTGCGTAAGGGGGATATTGACCGCTTCCATAGTTATTTCCTCGTGACGGTTGCTACAGGTTCGAACGTTGGGCAACTCTTTGGTTGGGCCCAACTAGGCTTTTCTTCGCCCGGGAAACAGGACTTTGCGCACGTCCGCCGGAGTTACGTTGGAGAGACGCACCGGCCCGCCAGACGCTGGCCTGGAAGGTGGGTTCGAGCCGATGTCTGGCCGCGGGTCCGGAAGCAAAATTGGTCCGCGCTGCTTTGCCATCCGGACCGGCGTGCGTGCCGAACTGGCCGGCGCCGGTTGAAGGTGAGCGAACGCGTCGGGTGTCTTCAGACGGGCCGCACTCTCCCGTGCGGCCACCGTCTGAAGGGCCTTCTTCACCACGGAAACGGCCA
>CAIMEK010000763.1 GCA_903839965.1 uncultured Acetobacteraceae bacterium
CCGGATGTTGAGCGGGTGGCTGGCATCCTTGACCGCGCGGGCGAACGCGCGGTCTTCGCGGCGGGCGGCGTGCGTGACGGCGCCGACCTGCGCGCACTTGCGGAGCTCGGCGCGGCGGGCGTGCTGGTGGCGAGCGCGCTGCATGCCGGCGCGATAGCGGTGGCCGAAGTCCACCCGCCGCAGCCACCGAAGCCGCGGCGGGCGCACACTCGCTAGGGCAATGCCAGCTTGAGCGGAATCGCTCGCCAACAAAGACCTGGCGCGCTTCCTGCTTGTCTGGACGCGCTCTAGGCGGCGAACGGGTGCTTCACTTCGTCGCGGCGGCGCACCACTTCGGCTGCCGACGGCTCGCCGCGCACCGCGCGGGCGAGCGCTTCCTTGGTGGCACGGTAGTTGTAGTCCTGGATCTTGGCGTTGTCGGCGGCTTCCCAGTGGATGAACACGCCGACGCAGATGAACACGTCGTCGGCCTCCGCGAGCGGGATGACGCCCTCGGCGACGCTGTCGGCGACCGCCTTCGCCACCGCGTGCTGCGCCGGGCCGAACATCTGCACGGCCTGCTTCGCGCCCTTGATGGTGACCTTGTTGAACATCACGGTGGCGGGCTTGCACACGAGATTCGGCCCGATCACGGCGAGCAGCGATGTGAAGCCGTCCTTGTTGTTGGTCAGCGCATGGCAGAACGCCGATTCCGCGGCGCTGCCGCGCGGGCCGATGATCAGGTCGATATGGGCAACCTCGTTGCCGTCACCGATCAGGGATTCCCCGATCATCACCTTGTTGATAGTCGCCAATGGACGCCCCTCCTTTTCAACTCGCGCCAATCGCCACCGGCGATCGACGCGGCGAGTCAACACGGATCGGCGAGCGTGCGCAATTCACAACGCAGGCGAACGGTGAAGAGGGTGGCCACCGTGAGGTCGGCACTCGTGCCGGGGTTGATGGCGGCCTGCTTCAATGCCGCGTCCCACGCGAACAGCGCCGGCAGATGCGCGGAGGGATCGTCGCCGGCAAGCAGGCGCGCGAGCCAGGGTTCGGCCGCGGCGCGGGTGCGCTCCGCCACGGCCGTGCCGTGCTTGCGCGCGACGTGGCTGTCCGGGACGGCGGCGAGGAAGTGCAGGTAGACGGCGAGCGCGGCCCAGCCCGGCCCGCGCCAGCGCGCCTGGGCCGCCGCGTAGGTGGCGAGGCCGGGGCCGAACACGTCGGCGAAACCATGCGTCCAGTTCCAGGCAATGCGGTCGCGCTGGGCCGCTTCCGCCATCGCGACCGCCAGTGTCACCGTCGCCGGTTGGCGCACGTCGTGGCGCCGGGCGGTGCCGAGGCCGCCCGGCGAGGCCAGCGCGATGGCGCGGAAGGTGGCGTCGGCATCGGCGAGGTCGGCGGCGGCGAGGGTGCGGGCGAGCGCGGAAGGGAGGTCGCCGCCCGCGGTGGCGGCCATCGCCAGCGGCGCGCACAGCAGCACGATGCCGAGATTGGTGTTCTGCGCCACCTCCGCGCGCGTTGCCGCGACGGCGCCGAGGATACGCTGGCCGAGGGTGGCGCGGGGGCGGCAGAGCTGGGGCGCCGCCGCGGCCGCGCTGCGGCGGAAGTCGTCGGCAAACATGCCGTGCCCGCCGGCGAAGTCGTGCACGTTGCCGGGCTTGGGGACGGCAAGTTCTTCCTCGCAGGCGGCGACGAAGGCGGTTTGCAGGGCCGCCTCGGTGAGGCGCGCGTTCATCGCAACGGCACCAGCACCGCGTCGGCCAGCGCGCGCGCGAGGTTGCTCGCCGTCACCCGCTGCAATCCCTGCCAGGCCGGCATGCTGTTGACTTCCAGCACCAGCGCCTGGCCGGCGGCATCGCGCAGGATGTCCACGCCGGCGTAGCGCGCGCCGACGCAGGCGGTGGCGGCCACGGCGAGCCGCGCCATGTCGGCAGCCGGCGCGAACGGCTCGGGCCGGCCGCCCTGGCGGATGTTGGTGATCCAGCCCTGCGCGCGCCGGGTCATGGCGCCGACGACCTCACCGGCAGAGACCAGCAGGCGATGGTCGCAGAAGCCGGGGCCGGCGCCCTGCACGTAGCGCTGCAGGTGGTAGACGCCGTGCACTTCCTCGGCCGGCGGCAGGTCTTCCGGTCCGGCGATCAGACGCAAACCGCGCCCCTGCGAGCCGAACAGCGGCTTGAGCACCAGCGCACCCGCCGCCGCCTCGCGCGCCACCAGCGCCTGCGCGGGGGCAAACCCTTCCACCGTCCAGGTCGGCGGGGTCGGCAATCCCGCGGCAGCCAGCAGGAAGCTGGTCATCGACTTGTCCACGCAGCGCTCGATGGCGCGGGCCGGGTTCCACACGGCAACCCCGAGCGCGTCGAGCGCGTGCAGCACGCCGAGGCGGCGGGTGATTTCCTCGAAGCTGCCGTCGCCGATGACGCGCACCAGCACCGCATCCGGCAGGGCATCGGCGAAGCCGGGCAACGCCAGCCCGTGCGGCGCGGTGGTGGCGAAGGCGCAGTCGGCCAGCCGCAGCGGCACCGCCTCGGCGCCGGCGGCGGCGAAGGCCGAGCGCAGCGCGCTTGTGTGCCAGTCCGCGCCTTCGCTCAGCAGGGCGATCCTCGGCATCAGCTGAACGAGCCGTCGAGGAGAACGCAATCGAGCGCGCCGGCGCGGAAGGTCTCGCCGGTCTCGACGGCGGTCACCATCACCTGGGCGGGGCTGAACAGCATCGGGTCGATGGCGTAGAAATCGCCATGCGCGGCGCGGAAGGTTTCCGCGAACGGCCGGCCATAGTCGCGCGAGGTGGCGGCGGGCAGCGCCTCGGCCAGCTCGCGCGCCTCGGCGGCCGGGCCGGCGACGTAGAGGTGCACGCGGCCGCCGAAGATGATGGCGTCGTTGGTGCGCCCCATGGCGGTGACGAAATCCGGGTGTGGCGGCGGCAGCGGCGCGGCGCCCATGCCGTCCAGCACGCGCGCCAGCGGAAAATGCAGCGCGTGCAGCTTGTGCAGGGCGACCTCGAGCACGCGCGCCACCACCTGCACGCCGCCGGCCAGGCTTTGCGTCGGCGCGTAGGCGACACCGAGGCGTTCGGGCGCCACGCCGCAGTCGCGCGCCAGCTTCTCCAGCACCGCGGCCGGCGGCGCGCGGCCGGCTTCCAGCACCAGCACGGCGGCGTCGGCGGCGTCGGCATAGTCGAGTTCGGCGAACAGGGGCTCCTTGCGCGCCAGCGCGCGGGCCGGGCCGGAACCGAGGGCGAAGAAGGCGTTCGGCTTTTCGCCATGCGCCAGGCTCCAGCCGGCGTACTGGCTGGCCAGGCAGGCGACGACGGGTTGCGAGGAGGCGACCGAGACGGTCCAGGGCCAGTGCGGCAGCGCCGCGTCGGGCGCCACCGTCACGCTGCCCAGGCCGCCCAGGCAGATCCGCGCGAGCGCCACGCCCGCGGCGATGCCGCCGATGTGGCCGGCGCCGGCGTCCACCAGGAGTTCGCCGGCGGGCCCGCGCGCGACCCCGACCCGCAGCGCCGCCGCCTCGTCGCAGAGCGCCGCCAGCAGGCTCCAGGCGCGCGCGTTCACGCTGATCGGCTCGCTCATGTCGCCTCCATCATGGCCAGGAGAGTGGCCGAACGTTGCGCCAGCAGGGTGCGCGCGGCCATCGCATCCGGGGCTTCGGCCAGCACGGTGCAGAGCGGCGCGCCGGCGCCGACCGCCTGGCCGGCGGGCTGCCGGTCGGCGGCCCAGTCGGGCCAGGGGAAATGCTGCGGAGGCACCACCGGCCGCGTCGCATAGACCACGGCGGCGGCGGCGGCGGGCGCGAAGCCGGGCGACTCGGGCAGCGCGCCGCCACAGCTTTCGACGTGCAGGCGGAACGCCGAGCCGGTGGCGTCGGCGAACAGGTCGAGTGTGGCGCCGGGACGCGGATTGATTTCCAGCAGCACGAAGGAATGTTCCGTCACCAGGAAATCGGCGCTGTTGAGCCCGACCAGCCCTGCCGCGGCGGCCAGTGCGCCGGTAGCTTCCGTCAGCGCCGCCGCGCGGGCGGGCGCCAGCGCGGCCGGGCGCGCCGCGCCGCCGTAGCGGTACGGCTCCTCCGGCGAGGGATCGGCCCACTCGTCGCACAAGCCGAGCACGCGGGCCTGCTTGCCGTTGGCGACGAATACGGCGGAGACCGGCAGCCCCGGCAGCTTTTCCTGCGCGTAGTGGCCGCGCGCCGCCGGCGCGCCGGGGGCAAGCGCGCGCACATGCGCGCCGCCCGAGCCCCCTGCCCGCTTTTCCAGCCATTCGCCGGCCGCTCCGGCGGCTTTGCCCGGCGGCGGATGCGGCACGCCGGCGGTGGCGCACAGCGCTTGCAGCGAGTCCGGTCGCTTCACCGCCCGCAGCGTGGCCGGGGCGTTGCCGAGCAGGCGATGGCGGGCCGCCAGCGTTTCGAGCAGGGCGGGACGGTCCTCGAAACCGCTGCCGTAGACGAGCCCCATCGGCGTCCGGCCCCGGGCCAGTTCGGCGACAGCCGCCGCGAGCTTGTGCAGGGTCAGGCCGCCGGTAAGCCCGCCGGCCAGGCGCACGCTGGCCGCTGCCGCCGCCCGGGTGTCGTCGTCGCCGAACAGGTCGGCGACGAGGGGCTGGTAGCCGGCGCGGCGCGCTGCCTGCGCCAGCGCCCGGCCCGCGAGGGCGGCGATCAGCACGAAGCCTTGGCCGGGCTCGCTCACCCGACGAGTTCGCGGGCGAGCGCGAAGGCGTCGCGGAAGTCGAAGCTGACCGGCTTGTCGCTCTCGATCATGCGGCGGAACAGGCCGAGCTGGGTGCGGTATTTTATTCCTCCGATGGCGAGCGCCCCGAGGCCGAGCACGCCGCCGGCGAGCGGGGCGCCGTCCGATTTGGCGTCGAGGCCCTCGATGCCGGAGGGCGGCACCGCGTTGACGTCGGCCACCGCCAGCAGGCCCGGCGCGGCGGCAAGCTGGGCGGCCGACAGCACCTGCACGCCGGCGCGGCCGGCGCAGAACACCGCCTCGGCCCCGCCGACGATTCTGTGCTTTGCCGCCTCGCTGCTGCCGTCGACGGGGGTGACGCACAATGAGAAGCGGTGCGCGATTTCCTCCGCGGCCTGTTGCACGCGGGCCAGCCCGTCGTAGCCGACCAGCGTCACCTCGGCGTGTTCCGCCGCCGCGATCACGGCCGCGGCGAAACCGACCACGCCGGTGGCGCCGAACACCGCAACCTTCAGGCCGGCAAGCGCGCGGCGGCGCTCGGCGCGCAGCAGGCGCTCAAGTTTCGCCACCATGGCGGCGGCGGTGGTGAACGAGCCGGCGGGGTCGGCGAACAGCGACACTTCAAAGGGCGGCAGCATGGCTTTCCTGGCCGCCGCCAGCATGTCGAGTGCGGCGATGGCGTTCTTGCCGCCGATGAAGATGCCGGTATGCGACCCGAGCCTGGGCGGGCGGGAGAACATGGCGTCCTGCACCAGCCCCGCCACTTCCTCCTGGGTCACGGCGGAATACGGCACGACGGCGTCGAAGCCGGCATCGAGCGCCATGTTCACGTCGAACGGGCTCGCGTGCCGGCCGGGTGCGAGCATGTGCAGGATGTGCTTGGCGGCCATGGCGTGCCTCCCCGTTCCTTATAGTGTGATGTCAGGGCGGTTGTCGCGAAACGGTGGTGCGCGCGCCGCGGTTCAGGGCGCGGCAGACCAGGGTTTCGATGCCATCGGCGCGGCCCGAGGCGGCCAGGGCCGCGACCGCCCGCGCGGCTTCGGCCGCATCGGGCAGGAAGGCGAAGCCGGTCGGTCCCCAGGAGCTTTGGCCGATGCCGACGCCGCCCGCGGCCGCCAGCGCGGCGAGCGCCGCGGCGACCCGGGGGCTGGTGAAGGCGCCGCCCTGGGCAGGCGCGAAATGCTCGCCGACCAGCGCCTGCACGCGGCTGATGGCGGCGCCGAACGCGGGCAGGTCGGCCTCGGCGACCCCCGGCAGGGCCTGCATGAGCACCACGCGGCAGATCTCCCCGGCGGCGGCCGCGCGCATCGGCGGCAGGGCGGCGAAGGCGGCCCGTTCGGCGGCACCCGACAGGCCCTCGCCGTGGCGGTCGAGCACCAGCACGATTCGCCACGCTTGCGGCACATGCAGGCGCGCCAGCACCGGCGGCAGCGCCGCGCTGGCGCCGTGGCCGCCGTCCACCACCAGACCGCCGGCACAAAACAGTGCGATGCCGATGCCCGACCGTGCACCGCGCGCCAGCAGCGCCGCGTCCGCCGGCGGGTCGGGCGCCAGCCCGTGCAGCCCGCGCAGCGCGGCCCCGAGCGCCAGCGCCAGCTGCGTGCCGGAACCCAGGCCGGCGTGCGGCGGGATTGCCGCATGGAGGTGCAGGTCGTGCGGGCCGGAGAGGCCGAGCTGGCGCTCCAGTGTGGCCAGCCAGGCGGCCGCGCGGGCCTGCTCGTGACCCGCCACGACGGGATGGCGCGAGCGGCGCAGCGTCAGGCGCAGCACGGGCGCGTCGATGGCCAGGCCGATGCTGCCGAAACGCCGCCCGAGCCCGCCGTTCAGGTCGAGGAATCCGAGATGCAGCCGGGCGCTCGCCTCGACCGTTACCCCGGTGGCCGGCCGATCCCAATCGGTTGCGGGCGCCACTTCGGTCTTGTCCATCATGGCCTCCTGCTGGAATGTGGCATCGGAGCACTGATCGCGGCAACCGGCCGGGCCGGCGTGCGCAATCAACACGAAGCCGGCTCGTGCGTCCTTCAGGAGGCCGCGAGCGGCCCGACAGGACGGGGAACGGGCAGATGGCCGAAACGACCGGTGAGCACGCTGATGACGATGCCGCGATCGCGCAACGGCTGGCCGCGGAGCTGCCGCACTGCAGGCACGATGGCTGATCCGCCGGCGGCGGCGATCGGCCGGGCGGCGGCGCTGCTCGGCGCCAGCCGCAACGCCGTGGTGGCGGGGCTGGGCACCGACATCGCCGGCGCCGAGGCGGCGATTGCGCTGGCGCGGCGGATCGGCGGCGCGTTCGACCACGCCGCGTCCGCGGCCGCGCTCGCCGATCTCGGGGTGATGCGCGAGGCGGGCTGGATGGTGACTTCGCCGATCGCGGCGCGGGCCTGGGCGGACGTGGTGCTGCTGGTGGGCCC
>CAIMEK010000764.1 GCA_903839965.1 uncultured Acetobacteraceae bacterium
AGGTCCAGCACCAGGCCCCGCGGCGGCCGCGGGCCGGCCAGCCCGAGCACGATCTCATGGCTCAGCCGCGCCGCGGTGTCGTTGGCGAAGCCGGTGATCCTGAGCAGCAGCAACTCGCCGATCCGGGCGGCCTGCACGGTTTCCGGCGGCACCCTGGCGCGCATCAGGGTTACGCTGCGCGTGCGGCCTCCCGGCCTGCCCACGGACACCACCACCGGCGTTCCCTCCGGGCCACCGAGCAACGCGGCGACCGATTCGAGGTCGGCGCCCCGGGTGGGCTGGCCGTCCACCGCCAGCAGGCGGTCGCCCCGGCGGATGCCGGCCAGCGCGGCCGGACCGTCGTTGGCGACCTCGCCCACGACGAAACCGCCGCCGCGGGCCGTTACCTGCGCCCCGATTCCGGCGGATCCGGCGCGGCGGATGCGGTCGGCGGCCGCCTCGGCCGGCGCCGCATAGCGGGAGTACGGATCGAGGTGGTTGAACAACTCGTCGAAGAAGCTGTGCAGCACGCCCTGGGTGCCGGCCCGCCGCACCGCCTCGGAGGCGTCCCAGCCCAGCCGCACCAGTTGCGCCGTCGCCTCGCCCCATCCCGCGGCATCCGCCGGGCCGGGCGGCGGCCGCGCGGTGAGCGTGCGCGTCCCGGCGGTCAGCCGCAGCGTGCCGTCGCGCAATTCCACCGCCAGCCGCGGATCGAGCGAGGAAAGCCCGCGCAGCCCCCACAGGGCGAGTTGCCACACCGGCACCACGTCGAGCGTCCGCGGCGCCATGAAGGTGAGCGCACTGGCGGTGACACGCGCCAGCAGACGCTGGTCCAGCGTCTGGCCTGGCGTGAACGGCTCGGCCGCGGCCGGCAGCACGACGCACACCACGAACAGCAGCAGGAGCGAGGCAATCCTCACCGTCGGCGGGAGCGTCCCCTCCCGTCCGAGGCGCCGGCCCGGGGCGAACGCGCCGCCCCGCTCCCGCGCATGCTGCCGCCGGCGTCGTCGAGGATATGGAATACCAGCCCTCCGGTCACCGGGCTCGCTTCCGCCAGCAGCACTTCGACTTCCTGTGTCAGGCGCCAGGTGACGCGGCTGTGGCGACCCAGCAGGCTCTGGGTCGCTTCGTCATGAAACCAGAAATCGTCTTGCAGGGAAGACACCGGGACGAGTCCGCTCGCGCCACTGCCGGAGACTGTGACGAAAAGACCGAACCGGGTCACGCCGGAAATTCGCGCGGCGAACACCGAGCCGACCTTGTCCGCCATGAACGCGGCGAGATAGCGGTCGATGGCGTCGCGTTCGGCCAGTGCGGCGCGCCGCTCGGTGGCGGTGATGTGTTCGGCCCAGTCGGCCAGGGCCGCCACCTCGGCCTCCGCCAGCCCGCCCTCGCCGAGCCGCAGCCCGCGGATCAGGGCGCGATGCACCAAGAGGTCGGCGTAGCGGCGGATCGGGCTGGTGAAATGCGCGTAGCGCGCCAGCGCCAGCCCGAAATGGCCGATGTTTTCCACCGAATAGGCCGCCTGCGACTGGCTGCGCAGCATCACCTCGTTGACCAGCGCCGCCTGTTCGGTGCCGGCGACCTGCTTCAGCACCTGGTCGAGCTGGCGCGGGTGGATCTCCCGCGCGGCGGGCAGCGCGATGTCGAGCGTGCGCAGGAATACCCGCAGCCCCTCCAGCTTCTCCTCCGAGGGCGGGGCATGCACGCGCCAGACGCATGGCTGGTGCAGCCGTTCCAGCTCCTCGGCGGCGGCGACGTTGGCCAGCACCATGAACTCCTCGATCAGCCGGTGGCTGTCGAGTCGCGGCCGCGGCGCCACCGACACCACCCGCCCGGCGTCATCGAGCACCACGCGCCGTTCGGGCAGGTCGAGGTCGAGCGTGCCGCGGGCAGTGCGCGCCTGCAGCAGGGCGGTGAAGGCGGCATAGAGCGCGGGCAGCGGCAGGCCGAGGTCGTCGCCGGCGTCGTGCGCGGCCTGCACCTGTTCGTAGGTGAGCCGGGCGGTGCTGCGCATCAGGCCGCGGCCGAAGCGGTGCGAGAGCTTCCGGCCGGCGGCATCGACGCGCATTTCCACGAACAGGCAGCCGCGGTCCTCGCCGGGGCGCAGGCTGCACCAGCCGTTCGACAGCGGCTCCGGCAGCATCGGCACGACGCGGTCGGGGAAGTAGCAGGAATTGCCGCGGGCGCGCGCCGCCTGGTCGAGCGGGCTGTCGGGCCGCACGTACTGCGCCACGTCGGCGATCGCCACCAGCAGGCGGAACCCGTCGCCGTCCGGCGCGGCGAACACCGCATCGTCGAAGTCGCGGGCATCCTCGCCGTCGATCGTGACGAGCGGGACATCGGTCAGGTCGACGCGGCCCTTCTTGTCGGCAGGCCGCACCTTCTCGGGCAGCGCCTTGGCTTCGGCCAGGCACTCTTCGGAA
>CAIMEK010000765.1 GCA_903839965.1 uncultured Acetobacteraceae bacterium
AAGGCGGCGTCGGCGCTGCCGGTGGGGTCGGTGAGCCTGCCACCGGCGCGCATGGCGACAACCGGGCGCAGACGGGCGGCGGCGCGGGCGGCCGAGAGGAAACGGCGGCGATCGCGGATCAGGCGGATGTCGAGCAGGATGGCGCCGGTGCCGGGGTCGCGCGCCAGCCAGTCCAGCACGATGCCGAAGCCGATGTCCGCGCTGCCGCCGATGCCGACGATGTGGCTGAAGCCCACCCCGTTCGGCTCGGCCCAGTCCAGCACGGCGCGGCACAGCGCCGCCGATTGCGACACCAGCGCAATCTTGCCCGGCCGCGGCGTGAGGTGGCCACGCGAGGCGTTCAGCCCGATCGCCGGCACCGCCACCCCGAACGAGCCGGGGCCGAGCACCCGCACGCCGGTGGCCGCCGCGGCTTCCGCCAGGCCCTCGGCCATGCCGACCGCCACCGCGGCCAGCGTGCCGCGCTGCGCCAGGGCGGCGAACAGCGGGCTGACCGGGCCGTCCTCGCACAGCACGGCGAGGTCCGGCACGATCGGCAGGGATGCGATGTCGGCATAGGCGAGCACGCCGGATACCGCGTGCAGGCCGGCGCCCACCGGCAGGATGGCGCCGTTGAAGCCGGCGGTCAGCAGGTTCGTCATCACCTGCGCGCCGGCCGCCGTGCCGGCGCCGATCACGGCGACGGAGCCGGGGCGGAACAGGGCGTCGGGCCGGAAGCGGCCCGCGCCGGCGGGGCGGAGCAAGGGCATGCGGCGCCACTATAGGCATGCCGGGCGGCGGAGCGCGAAGCACATCGTAACCGCCGCGGTGACCGGGTGTTGACCCGGGACCACTGGACAACGGGGGGCGCGTGGCGGATGGTCTGCCCGCGTTGGGGCCGCCGTAAAGAGTGTCGGGGAAGGCCCTGAGGAGAGGAACTGACCATGCAGTTGACACGCCGTACGTTGCTGGCGGGCAGCGCGGTCCTGGCCACGCCGGCGATCACCCTCGGCCAGCCCACCCCGTCCGGGCCGATCCGCATCGGCGAGATCAATTCCTACACCGCCGTCCCGGCCTTCACCCTGCCCTACCGCAACGGCTGGCAGCTTGCCGTGGAGCAGGTGAACGCCGCCGGCGGCGTGCTCGGGCGCCAGCTCGAAGTGGTCAGCCGCGACGACGCCGGCCGCCCGCAGGACGCGGTGCGCATCGCCGGCGAGTTGCTGAACGAGCAGAAGGTGGACCTGCTGGCCGGCGGCTTCCTTTCCAATGTCGGCCTGGCGATTTCGGATTTCGCCCTGCAGAACAAGCGGCTCTACGTTGCCAGCGAGCCGCTGGCCGATGCGCTGGTGTGGGAGAAGGGGCACCGCTACTGCTTCCGCCTGCGGCCCTCGACCTACATGCAGGCCGCCATGCTGGTGCCCGACGCGGCGAAATTCCCGGCCAGGCGCTGGGTGAGCGTGGCGCCGAACTACGAATACGGCACCTCGACGGTGAAATGGTTCAAGCAGTTGCTGGCGCAGGCGCGGCCGGACGTGGAGTTCGTCGCCGAGCAGTTGCCGGCGCTGGGGCGGATCGATGCCGGCGCCACCGTGGCGGCGCTGGAAGCGGCCAAGCCGGAGGCGATCCTCAACGTCACCTTCGGGCCCGACCTGACCAACTTCGTCCGCCAGGGCAACACGCGCGGCCTGTTCGACCAGCGCAGCGTGGTGTCCGTGCTCACCGGCGAGCCGGAATACCTCGAACCGCTGGGCGACGAGACGCCGGCGGGCTGGCTGGTGACCGGCTATCCGGTGGACAGCGTTTCCGACCCCGCCAACGCCGCGTTCATCGCCGCCTACAGGGCCAGGTTCGGCGCGGCGCCGAAGATGGGCTCGGTGGTGGGGCATGCGATGGTCTCCGCCATCGTGGCGGGCATCCTCAAGGCGGGCGGCACGGCCACCGAGGCGATGTGCGACGCCTTCCCCGGCGCCACGTTCGACACGCCGTTCGGGCGGGCGATGTGGCGGGCGATCGACCATCAGAGCACGCTGGGCACCTATGTCGGCCGTACCGCGCTGAAGGGCGGCAAGGGCAGCATGGTGGACTGGCGCTACGTCGACGGCGCCGCTGCCCTGCCGAGCGACGAAGTGGTGCGCCGGCTGCGTCCGGGCTAAGCACACCCCTTCTCCCCCTCCCACGAGGGGAGGGGGTCGCACCGGACCATCTGCTTGGACGCCTTCGTCATCCAGTTGCTGACCGGCCTGGCCGGGGCGTCGTCGCTGTTCCTGGTGGCGGCGGGATTGACCGTCATCTTCGGCGTCACCCGGGTGGTGAATTTCTCCCACGGCAGCCTGTTCATGCTGGGCGCCTACCTGGGCTGGAGCATCCTCACCCGCCTGCCGCGCGATCCGGCCTGGCATGTCGCCGGCGTGCTGGCGGCCGCGCTGGCCACCGCCGGTATCGGCGCGCTGCTGGAAATGGGACTGCTCAGGCGCATTTACCGCGCGCCGGAACTGCTGCAACTGCTGGCGACCTTCGGGGTGGTGCTGGTGGTGCAGGACCTCACCCTGCTGGCCTGGGGACCGAACGACCTGTCGCTGCCCCGCCCGCCCTGGCTGCGCGGTTCTGTTGCTTTCGCGGGCGGGCGGTTTCCGGTCTACGACCTGGTGCTGATCGGCATCGGCCCCTTGGTGCTGGGCGCGCTGTGGCTGCTGTTCACCCGCACGCGCTGGGGCACGCTGGTGCGCGCCGCTACCCAGGACCGCGACATGGTGGCCGCGCTCGGCGTCGACCAGCGCGCCCTGTTCACCATCGTGTTCGCGCTCGGCGCCGGGCTGGCCGGGCTGGGCGGCGCGCTGGCGCTGCCGGACGGCTCGGCCAACCTGCAGATGGACATGTCCGTGATCACCGCGGCCTTCGTGGTGGTGGTGGTCGGCGGCATGGGCAGCCTGCCCGGGGCCTGGCTGGCGGCGCTGCTGATCGCGCTGCTGCAGGGCTTCGGCATCGTGCTGCTGCCCAACGCCACGCTGGTGCTGGTGTTCGTGGTGATGGCGGTGGTGCTGGCGGTGCGCCCGCACGGGCTGCTCGGCCGCGCGCAGGCGCCGGCGCGCGAGGCGGGCCAGAGCTTCGCGCTGATCCGCCCGGCCTCGCCGGCGCTGCGCGCCTTCGGGCTGGCCGCGCTGGCGCTGGCC
>CAIMEK010000766.1 GCA_903839965.1 uncultured Acetobacteraceae bacterium
AGTCGCGGGCCTGCACCGGGCAGAATTTCATCGTCGATGCGGGGATCACGCTGAATTAGGCGCCGGCGCCGTCAGCGGCGCACCATCCGCAGCGTGCTGCACACCCCGCCGACGATGCTGCAGCCGATCGCCAGCAGCAGCGCCGCCCGGGCGCCCTGCTCCACCCCGGCCGCCTCGGTGAGGCCGAACAGCACGGCGACCATCGCCGCGCCGCTGGTCTGGCCGAGCAGGCGCGCGGTGGACAGCATGCCGCTGCCGGCGCCGCTGCGCTCGCGCGGCACGCTGCCGATCATCTGGCGGTTGTTGGGGGCCTGGAACAGCGCGAAGCCGGCCCCGCACACCCCCATGCGCCAGGCCGCCTGCCAGCCCGTGGGATCGTCCGTCAGCAACAACAGGGCCACCAGGCCACAGGTCATGATCGCCAGCCCGATGCCGCCGAGGATGCCGGCCGGGTACTTGTCCGCCAGTCCGCCGGCGAACGGCGCCACCAGGCCGACCATCAGCGGCCAGGGCGTCATCATCAGCCCGGTCGCCACCTGGCTGTGGCCCATCGAAACCTCGAACAGGAAGGGCAACGCCACATAGGCGCTGGTCTGCGCCAGGAAGGAACACACCGAGGTCGCCACGGTCAGCGCGAACACGGGGCGGCGGAACAGGTCGACCGGCAGCATCGGCGCCGGGCGCGACACCTGCCGCCGCACGAAGGCGAAACCCAGCAGCAGGGCAGCGGCGAATTCCGCCGCCACCACGGCGGGCGGATCGCGGGCGACGCCGTCGAGTGCGAGGATGACCAGGATGAAGGTGGCGGCGTTCATCGCCGCGCTGACGGTGTCGAAACGGTGGGTCGCGCGCGGGGTGGCCGGCAACGCGCCGAGCAGCGCCAGCGCGAGCACGCCGAGCGGCACGTTCATCGCGAACAGGTAGGGCCAGTGAGCCACCGAAAGGATGCCGGCGGCGACCGATGGGCCGATCGCCGACGAGGTCGCCACGATCATCGCGTTGATGCCCATGCCGCGGCCGAGCTGGGCGCGCGGAAAGATGAAGCGGATGAGCGCGGTGTTCACGCTCATGATGCCGGCCCCGCCGAGCCCCTGCACCACCCGCCAGAAAATCAGCGCCGGCAGCGACGGCGACAGCGCGCAGCCCAGCGAGGCGGCGGTGAACACCACCAGCCCCCAGGTGTAGACGCGCCGGTAGCCGAGGATGTCGCCGAGCGAGGAGCAGGGCAGCAGGGTGGCGATGACCGCGATCTGGAACGCGTTCACCACCCAGATCGAGGCCGACGGCGTCACGTTCAGGTCGGCGGCGATGCTGGGCAGGACGATGTTGACGATGGCGCTGTTGAGGACCGACACGCTGATCGCGATGCCGAGCGTGAGCAACGCGCGCCAGCGTTGGGCGGGCGGAAGGCCGTCGGGATATTCCATCCCCGTCAGTTTCATGCCGGGGGCGAACCCATGCAAGCCGCCCGGTTGCGGCGGCGCCGCAACCCTCGCATGCTCGCCGCTGGAACGAACCTGCCCCGGGGATGCGACATGGACGCGACCGCCCTGCCCTTCGACACCGACGCCATGCTGGCCGGCCTGCGGGCCTGGGTGGAATGCGAAAGCCCGACCTGGGAGGCCGGTGCGGTGAACCGCATGGTGGATCTGGCGTCGCGCGACCTGGCGATGCTGGGGGCGCGGCTCGACCGCATCCCGGGCCGCATGGGGTTCGGCGACTGCCTGCGCGCCAGCCTGCCGCACCGGGGAGCGGGGCCGGGCATTCTGCTGCTCGGCCACCTGGACACGGTGCATCCGCTCGGCACGCTGGCCGCGCTGCCCTGGCGGCGCGAGGACGGGCGCGTCTTCGGCCCCGGCATCCTCGACATGAAGGGCGGCACCTATATCGCGCTGGAGGCGCTGCGCCAGTTGCAGCGCGCCGGCATCGCCACTGCCCTGCCGGTGACGGTGCTGCTCACCGGCGACGAGGAGGTCGGCAGCCCGTCGACGCGCGACCTCATCGAGGCCGAGGCGGCGCGGCATCGCTATGTGCTCATTCCCGAGCCGGCGCGGCCGGACGGCGGCGTGGTGACCGGGCGCTATGCGATCGCGCGTTTCGCGCTGCGCAGCACGGGTCGGCCCAGCCATGCCGGGGCGCGGCTGGCCGAGGGGCGCAGCGCGATCCGCGAAATGGCCAGGCAGATCCTGCGCATCGAGGACATGACCAGCGAGGACTGCACGTTCAGCGTCGGCGTGGTGCATGGCGGCCAGTGGGTGAACTGCGTCGCCACCACCTGCACCGCCGAGGTGCTCAGCATGGCCAAGCGCCAGGAAGACCTCGACCGCGGCGTCGCGGCGATGCTGGCGCTGCGCTCGGGGAGCGGCGACGTGGGCTTCGAGGTGGAACAGGGCGTGACACGGCCGGTCTGGGAGGCGGATGCGCCGGGGATGGCGCTGTGGCAACGCGCGCACGCCGTCGCGCTCGGGCTGGGCTTCGACATTCCGCACCAAAGCAGCGGCGGCGGCTCGGACGGCAACTTCACCGGCGCCATGGGCATCGCGACGCTGGACGGGCTGGGCGTGGCGGGCAGCGGGGCGCACACGCTCGGCGAGCACATCGTGGAGACCAGCCTGGCGCGGCGCGGCCGGCTGCTGGCCGGGCTGCTGGCGGCGCTCGACTGACGGGCCGCGAACCGGGTCGGTCGATTGCGCGGCGCGGGGCGCGGTGCCAAGGTTGCGCCACTTCAGCACTTGGCTGGAAAGGGAGGAAGCCATGATCCACCTGACACGCAGGGCATTGGGAGCCGGCGGGCTTGCCCTGCTGGCCACCCGGGCCCGAGCCGCCGAAGCCATCAAGTGGCTGCATGTGGAAGTGAATCCCCAGACGATCGCCATCTGGAACGAGGCCGCCCACGCGTTCGAGGCCGGCCATCCCGGGGTATCCGTGCAGCCCCAGTACCTGGAGAACGAAGCCTACAAGGCCAAGCTCACCACGCTGCTGCAGTCGCCCGACAAGCCGTCCATGTTCTACAGCTGGGCCGGCGGCGTGCTGCGCGCGCAGGTCGAGGCCGGCGTGCTGGAGGACCTGACCGATCAGGTGAAGGGCTACGGCGACACCCTCACCCCCTCGGCGCTGGCCGCCTTCACCGTGAACGGCCGCATCTGGGGCATCCCGTACGCGCTCAACAAGGTCGGTATCTTCTACAACAAGGCCCTGTTCGCCAAAGCCGGGGTCGACAGCACCAAGGTGAAAACCTGGGACGACCTGCTCGACGCGGTGAAGAAGCTGCAGGCCGCCGGTATTACGCCGCTGACCACGGGCGGCGCCGACAAGTGGCCGCTGGCGCTGATCTACGATTACCTGTGCCTGCGCCAGGGCGGCAAGGCCGGGTTCCAGGCCGCCATGCGCGGCGAGAACGGCGGCTTCGCCGGCCCCGATTTCGTCAAGGCCGGTACCTGTTTCCGCCAGCTCGCCGACCTCAAGCCGTTCCAGCCCGGCTTCCTGGGCGCCAAGTACCTGCCCGCCACCGGCCTGTTCGCCGATGGCAAGGTGGCGATGACGGTCGCCATCAGCGTCGTCTACAACGTGCAGCGTGCCGTCGCGGCCGACAAGAAGGGCCTGGATGACGACACCATCGGCTGGATCGACTTCCCCATGCTGCCCGGCGGCAAGGGCGTGGCAACCGAAACGCTCGGTGGCATCGTCGGCTGGCTGGTCAGCAAGGGGGCGCCGAAACCGACCGCGGAATTCCTCAAGAGCTTCGTCTCGATGGACGCGCAGCAGAAGCTGGCGGCCGGCGGCTACATCGTGCCGGTGGTGAAGGGTGCCGATCAGGCGATCGCCAGCCCGTTCATCCGCAACGTCGCCGCCGAGCTGGCGCGCTCCACGTACCATCAGAACTACTACGACCAGGAGCTTGGCCCGGCAGTCGGGCGGGTGGTGAACGACGTTTCGGCCGAAATCGCCGGTGGCACGATGACCGGCGAAGACGCGGCCAAAGCGATCGAGGCTGCGCGGAAGCAGGGCAACTAGCCGCCTGATGGCGACCGGGTTCGCTGCGACCCTCCCCCCGCCCGGCCTGCGGCCGGGCGGGTCCTGGTTCCGGCTCGGTCGCCGTCGCACGTTGCGCGACCGGCGGCTGGCGGTCGTCGTTCTGTTCCTGCCGCCCGCCCTGTTGCTGTTCACCCTGTTCGTCGTCAGCCCGGTGCTTGAGGCGGGCTGGTACAGCCTGTTCAACTGGAACGGCTACGGCTCGCCCACCCAGTGGGTCGGGCTGCGCAACTACGACCAGGTGTTGCACGCCCGCGCCTTCCTGCTGGCGCTGCGCAACAACGGGCTGATCATCCTGGTCTCGTTGTGCGTGCAGCTGCCGCTGGCACTGACGCTGGCCATTCTGCTGTCCGACCGGTTCCGCGGCGCGTTGGCGCTGCGCCTGCTGTTCTTCCTGCCCTACGTGCTGGCCGAGGTCGCCGCCGGCATCATCTTCTCGTTCGTCTACGATGGCGACTACGGCCTGCTCGCCGCCATCTGGCGGGCCTTCGGTTCCGGCAGCCCGCCATACCTGCTGGGCAGCACCAGCACGTCGATGCTGGCGATCCTGATCGTGGTGGTGTGGAAATACTTCGGCTTCCACATGATGCTCTACATCGCCGCGCTGCAGGGCATCCCGCGCGAGCAGATCGAGGCGGCGCAGGTGGACGGCGCCGCGCGCTGGCAGGTGCTGCGCCACGTGATCATCCCGGCACTCTGGCCCACCATCCGGCTGTCGGTGTTCTTTGCCATCGTCGGCTCGATGCAGCTGTTCGATGTCGTCATGCCGCTGACCCAGGGCGGGCCGGCGGACTCGTCGCAGACCATGGTGACGTTCCTCTACACCTTCGGCTTCACCCGCATGCGGGTGGGGTTCGGCAGCGCGGTGGGGGTGATCCTGTTCCTGATCTGCTCGACCTTCGCCTTCAGCTACCAGCGCCTGGTGCTGCGCGATGAGTAGCCCGGGCCACCGCGGCCTCGACCTGGTGCCGCTGTACAAGGTGCTGTTCCTGACCGTGGTGGCGGTGTTCGTGGCGGTGCCGCTGCTGGCCACCGCGCTTGGCGGCTTCAAGTCGTTGGGCGAGCTGCGCACCAGCCCGTTCGGCATTCCGCACGAATGGGAGTGGCGGAACTACGCCGGCATCCTGGCCGACTGGCACTACTGGCTGTATCTCGGCAACTCGCTCGTCATCGCGCTGCTGTCGGTGGCGCTGACGCTGGTGGCGGCCTCGATGGCCGCCTTCGTGTTCGCCCACGTCAAATTCTTCGGGTCGCGTGCGCTGCTCAGCTACTTCATGATGGGGCTGCTGTTCCCCGCCGCCACCGCCATCCTGCCGCTGTTCATCAAGGTGCGCGACCTCGGCCTGCTCGATAGCTATTTCGGGGTGGCGCTGCCGCAGGCCGCGTTCGGGCTCGCCATGGCGATCCTGCTGTTCCGCCGCTTCTTCCGCGACCTGCCCGAGGAGATCATGGAGGCGGCGGTGGTGGACGGCTGCAGCTACATCGGCTGCTTCCGCCACATGGTCCTGCCGCTGTCGCGGCCGATCCTGGCGACGGTGGCGACCATCGCCTTCGTGCAGAGCTGGAACGCCTACCTGCTGCCGCTGGTGATGCTGAACAACGACGCGATGTATCCCTGGCCGCTCGGGGTGATGCGCTACCAGGGCGAGTACCTGTCCGACTGGAACCTCATTCTCGCCTTCATCACGCTGACCATCCTGCCGACGGTCGTCACCTTCTTCGCCGCGCAGAAACACATCGTCGCCGGGCTGACGGCCGGGGCGGTGAAGGGGTGAGGGTTGAAAGACAAGGTCAGGGCTCCGCCCTGAAACCCGCCAAGGGCCGTGAGGCCCTTGGAACCCGATACTTTCTTCTTGGCTCGTCAGCCGCCATCAAATGCTGTCGAATTGGGATTCAATGGCTGCTGCGCAGCCAAGAAAACGAATGGGGTCAAGGGGCCTCCCGGCCCCTTGCGGGTCCAGGGCAGAGCCCTGGTCTTAACTTATGGGAGCACCGCCGATGACCGCCACCATCGTCAACCCCATTCTGCGCGGGTTCAATCCGGACCCGTCGATCGTGCGCGTGGGCGTGGACTACTACATCGCCACCTCCACCTTCGAGTGGTGGCCGGCGGTGCGCATCCACCACTCGCGCGACCTGAAGCACTGGCGCCACCACAGCTATGCGGTCAC
>CAIMEK010000767.1 GCA_903839965.1 uncultured Acetobacteraceae bacterium
GCAGGCTGCGCCGGTAGTTGGCTCGAAAAATGGGGACTGGCTCGGCGCCGTTTGCGAGCCCTCTCGAGCCCGTCGGGGCCGTGCCTGTCCCCATTTTCGCCGGAGGCCTGACCAGCGAGTACAACCGCGGCGTGGTCTCGATGTTGTGATTGAAAATGTTGACGCCGGCTTCCAGCACGGTGTGGATGGCCGAGGCGGCGCCGCCCAGGTCGCTGGTGAGAACCTCAATGGTCGCTCGGGGCAGTTCTCGCCGCACCGCGCGGATCGTCTTGGCAAAATGCTCCGCGCCGCCGTCGGGCAGGTCGTCGCGAGTCACACAGGTAATGACCACGTGTCGAAGCGCCAGCCGCTTGCAAGCCTGAGCCACAGCATCAGGCTCGTCGTCGCGCGGCGGCAGGGGTTTGCCCGGAGGCACGGCGCAAAACCGGCAGTCGCGCGTGCAGACCTCGCCCAGGATCATAAATGTGGCTGTGCCGCAGGCGAAGCACTCGCCGATGTTCGGGCACTTGGCCCCGCTGCAAACGGTCGCCAGGCCCAGTTCGCTCAAGAGCCCGCGAACCTTCGCCGTCTCCCGCACGTCCGGCATTCGCCGGCGAAACCAGGCGGGCAAGCGTTGTTCTTTGTGTGGCACGGGCATCTTGCCTGTGTGTGTCGCGGACATCTTGTCCGCGTGTGGCGAGGGCGTCTCGCCCTCGTGTCTCGCGGGCGTCCCGCCCGCGTCTTGCTGTTGTCGCCTTTGCTGTTGTGTCTTAGAAGAAGCACCGGACGCGGACAGGATGTCCGCGACACACGCGGGCGAGACGCCCGCGTCACATACGGAACCAAACCCCAGCACTTCCGCGAACGCCTGGATGATCTTCGGTTTCACTTCCTCGACGGTGATCGTCCTGCCGAGCAATTTGGTCATACTGGTCGCGCCGCGGTCGGCCAGGCCGCACGGGACGATCAGGTCGAAGCCTTTCATGTCCGGGCAGACGTTCATTGCGAAACCGTGATATGCGACCCAGCGTTTGACGGCCACGCCGATGGCCGCGAGTTTGTCGCGCCCGACCCACACGCCGGTAGCGCCCTTGCACCGCGCCGCGTCGATGCCGTATTGCCCGGCGACGCGAATGATCGTCTCCTCCAGGCCGCGCACGTACCCGTGCAGGCCGCCCGGCGAGGGCAGTCGCAAAACGGGATAGCCGACCAGTTGCCCCGGCCCGTGCCAGGTCACGCTCCCGCCGCGAGAGGCTTCGTGCAGTTCGACGCCGGCCTCGGCCAGCCGCTCGTGCGAGGCCAGCAGGTGTTGCGGGTTCGACCGCCGGCCCATGGTAATCACTGGCGGATCGTGTTCCACCAGGACCAGGAACGCCCGGTCTTCGCCGGCATGGGCGATCCGCTCCCACAGCGCGAGTTGGATGTCCAGCGCCCGTTGGTAGGAGCATCGGCCCAGATCGATGTAGGTTAAAGTTTTCATAGCCGTGGACCTGTAAGTCCCATTCTGAAAATCCAATTACGGAACATGCACCGGCAAACCCAGCCACAGTTCCGCAGCCTCGCCGACGCCTTCGGCGAACGTGGGGTGGGCGTGGATCAACTCGGCCAGGTCCGCGACGCTCTGGCCGTGGCGAATGGCCGCGGCGATCAGGTGGATCGTGTCCGTTGCGTGCGCGCCGACGATCGCGCC
>CAIMEK010000768.1 GCA_903839965.1 uncultured Acetobacteraceae bacterium
CAAGCAGTTGACCCTGTTCGGCGCTCTCGCTCATGGTCGTCCTTTCGTCAGGTAATGCCGGCACGGCTGCCCGGATCGAGCCAGGCAGCAACAAATCGACAGCGTAGACACTTCTTGTGCATTTGACCAGAAGGCGCTCCGGTGCTTTCCGCGGATTAGTCGTTTTTGTCCGGATTCGAACGCCGATTTCCGCTACTCTTGCGCTCCTCCGGACGCAGCCCCGGCACCTTGCTCCTTCAGGTTTTCGGGTAGCCGACGGTCTGCGCGCAGGTAATGATTTTCGTCGGCGCCAGCCGCAGCGACTGCGCCAGGACGGCGCGGTCGAAGGAGGCCCGGAACACCGTGGCCAGCCCCTCGGAGGCGCAGAACAGGTAGACGTTCTGGCCGATGAAGCCGGTGTCGGTGAAGGCCCAGAACCGCTTGTCGTCGCCGGCGGCGCCCTCCAGGCGGCTGCCGTCCGCGACGTAGACGAGGGTGAGCGGCGCATTGCCGACGAAGTCCTGCACGCCGGTCTGGGCGCGCAGATCGTCGGCGACCACCTGCGTCAGCCGGTGCCGCCGCGGGTCGTAAAGCCAGACGCCGTCGGCGGCGGCGACATAGATCGCGCTCTCGATGGCATGTCGCCACGACGGCGCGGTGCGGTCGGAACTGGCGGGGCGGTTGATGCCGTAGGCCGACCACAGCAGGTTCGAGAGCAGCGGGATCGGCACCGGGGTGTCGGCGAACTCGCGGGTGGAGCGGCGCGCCCAGAGCGCGTCGGCCAGCGGCTTGCCGCCGGATTTCCAGGGCGGCGGCAGGGCGATCGTCGTCGGCTCGGCGGCGAGCGCGGGGGCGCCCAGCCCGGCGGCCAACGCGGCGAGACCGACGACACGGCGAGACATCATGCGGATCACTCCTCAACCCGGCCCGGCGGCGCGCAGCAGGGCGCGTCGCACCAGGGCGGCGAAAATCGGCTGCTTGTGGCGGTTGCCGGACAGCGGGGTGCAGGCTTCGAGCGCGGCCTGGCCGGCTTCGCGCGCCGCCGCCTCGTCGATCGCCTCACCGACCAGAAGATCCTCGGCGGCGCGGGCGCGGCGGGGCACCGGCGCGGCGGAACCCAGCACCACCGAGGCGGCGGCGCAGGTTCCGTCGACATCGTGTTGCAGCACCACCGCGACATCGGCGATCGGCCAGTCGAACGAGAGCTTGTCGGCCTCGCGCAGATGCGCCGAGCGCGTGCCGTCCGCGAGCGCGGGCAGCAGCACGGCGGTGAGCACCTCGCCGGGCCTGAGATCGTTCTCGCGCTGCACGTCGGTTTCCGGCGCCACCAGGAATTCGTCCAGCAGCGGGCGACGCAACTCGCCTTGGGCGTTGACCAGCTCGACGCGGGCGCCGAGCGCCACCAGGGCGGTGGCGGCGGTGGAGGCATGCACGACGGAGCAGACCTCGTTGGCGAAAATGGCGTGGTACTGGTTCTCGCCGTGCACGGCAAAGCACTTGCCGCCGCCCTTGCGCAGGCAACGATGCGCCGCCGAACGGAAGTACCAGCAGCGCGGCCGCTGCAGCAGGTTGCCGCCGATTGTGGCGACATGGCGGATCTGCGGGCTCGCCGAACCGCCGGCCGCCTCGGCCAGCGCGGTGTAGCGGCGCAGCACGAGCGGGTTAGCTGCGACCTGCTCCAGCGTGGCGAGCGCGCCGATGCGCAGGCCGCCGGCCTCCTCGGCAATGGCGTCGAGGCCGGGGATGGCACGCAGGTTGACCAGGCGGCGCGGCGCCAGCAGGCGCTCCTTCATCAGGTCGAGCAGGTCGATGCCGCCGGCCTTCAGCACCACGGCTTGCCCGGGCGGGCCGTCCGGCGGGGCGAGCATGGCATCGGCGACATTGACGGCGCCGGCGCCGGCCGCTTCGGCCACGCTGCGGGCGCTGGTCCACTCGAAACGGTTCATGGCCATCAGCCCCTCCCCGCACCCAGGGCCGCCAGGATGGCGGCACGGTTCATCGGCAGGGCGCGCAGGCGCACGCCGAGCGCGTTGCAGATCGCATTGGCGATGGCCGGTGCGGTGGCGATGCTCGCCGGCTCGGCGATGCCGTAGGCGTCGGTGGCGCTGAAGCCCTGGTAGTTCTCGATCAGCCGGACCTCGACCTCGGGCATCTCATGCGGTCCGGGCAGCTTGTACTGCTCCAGGTTGGCGTTGATGATGAGGCCGGTGGCGCGGTCGAAGACGCGCTCTTCCAGCAGGGCATAGCCGAGCCCCTGGATGATGCCGCCATGCACCTGGCTTTCGATCTGCGCCGGGTTGATCGGCCGGCCGCAATCGTGCACGGCGACCACGCGCTCGACCCGTACCAGCCCGGTTTCGGTATCCACCGTGACGGCGGCGAATTGCACCCCGCCGATATCGGTAAGGGCGTTCGAGGCGTCGCGGGTGCGCAGGCGGAAACCGGGGTAGTCGTCGGACCGCGTGGCGAAGGCGACCAGCTGCTCGGTGCGCATGCCGGCCGCCGCCTCGCGGAAGCTCAGGCCACGCGCGGGGTTGGCACGCGAGACGATGCGGCCGTCGCGGGACTGCAGGTCGTCGAGGGGGGTGCCGAGCGCCGTGGCGGCCAACGCGAGCAACTGGCGGAACACCTGATGCGCGGCGTTGCGGGCCGGCGGGGTGATCGAGGCGGTGGTGCGGCTGCCGTAGGAGGGCGGTCCGGAGGGGAACTCGGTGTCGCCGATGCGCACGGCGATGTCCTCGGCACGCAGGCCGAGTTCCTCGGCGACGACCTGGGCCAGCACCGTGCCGCAACCGGTGCCGATGTCCTGCACGCTGGACCGCACCTCGACCGAGCCATCGCGGAAAATGCGCACCTCGCAGGCCGAGTTGGTCTGCACGTAGGAGCCCCACTGCGACTGCGCCATGCCGAGGCCGGTGCGGATGGGGCCGGCTTCGCTACCGGGCGGGTGGCGGCGGTTCCAGCCGATGCGGTCGGCACCGATGCGGCGTTCCTCGCGGCGCACCGGGCTGGGGTCGATGCGGTCACGCAGCGCCACGGGGTCGAGGCCGAGCTTGCCGGCCAACTCGTCGATGGCCTGCTCCAGCGCGAAGGCGCCGGGCACCGCGCCGGGCCCGCGCATGGCGCTGCCGGGGCCGGCATTGATGAACACGTCGTGGTGCGACTGCTCGAAGTTCGGGCAGGTGTAGACCCGCTCGGCGACGCTGCCGACGCCGGCGCCGATGGCGGTGCCGGCGCTGCCCCAGGACTGCAACGATATGGCGGCGAGCGTGCCGTCGCGGCGGGCGCCGATGCGCAGGCGCTGCAGGCTGGACGGACGGAAGCCGGAGTCGAGCTGCTCCTCGTGGCGCTCGAGCACCAGGCGCACCGGGGCGCCGGCGCGGCGGGACAGCTCCACGGCGGCGCGGCCGTAATAGCCGAGGGTGGACTTGGAGCCGAAACCGCCGCCGATGGCGTCGGCGATGACGCGGACGCGGCTGAGCGGGAGCGAGAAGGCCCGCGCCAGCTCCTCGCGGACGCCGGGGGTGTACTGGGTGGAGATGTAGACGGTGAGCCCGTCCTTGCGCCAGTCGGCGACGATGCCGTGCGGCTCCAGGCAGCAATGGGTCTGCACCTGGGTGCGGTATTCGCCCTCGACGACCACTTCCGCCGCCGCGAAGCCGGCCGCGACGTCGCCGCGGGCGGTTTTCGCCGGGCCACGCAGGTTGCCGTTGAGCGGCAGGGGGGCGGCGGGCTCGCCGGAACGGGACTGCACGTCGAGCGTTTGGAACACCACCGGCGCTGTCGGCGCGAGGGCGGCGTCGAGGTCGGTGACGAAGGGCAGAGGCTCGTAGTCGACCTTGATGAGGCGTACCGCTTCGTCGGCGGCGTGGGGGGTGACGGCGGCGACCGCGGCGATGGCGGCGCCGGCGAACAACGCAACGGGCTGGACGGTGCGGCGGGTGGCCTCGACACCTTCCTCGGCGGAGGCCGAGGCGGTGCCGCCGGCGGCACCCGGCCCGAGGATGACCAGCACGGCCCGCACGCCGGGATGGCGCCCGGCGGCGGCGGCGTCGAGCGCACGGATGCGGGCGTGCGGCAGGGGCGAGCGCAGGAAGCGCGCGTGCAGCATGCCGGGCAGGGCGATGTCGGCGGTGTAGCGGACCGCGCCGGTGACCTTTTCGCGGCCGTTCCAGCGCGGGGCGGACTTGCCGACGACGCGGAGCGCGGCGTTGGGGGACAGGGCGGGGGCCTCGTCGGCGGGGATGGTGCGTTCGACCTCGGTCAGCGCCACGCCGGCGATGCCCTGGGGGAATTTTTCCTGCCGGGTGGGGGAGGCGGGATCGCTGGGCATCAGCTCCTCCTGACCTGGGCGGCGGCGAGCACGGCCTCGGTGACGTGCGTGTAGGTGCCGCAGCGGCAGTAGTGGCCGCTGAGGGCATGCTTGACGTCGTCGGCCGTGGGCTGGCGGTTGCGCTCCAGCAGGGCGGCGGCGCTGAGCGCCTGGCCGGGAGTGCAGAAGCCGCATTGCATGGCGTCGTGGGCGATGAAGGCGGCCTGCACGGGATGCAGGGCGTCCTTGCCGGCGAGGCCCTCGATGGTGGTGACGGCGCGGTCGCCGACATCGAGCGCGAGCAGGGAGCAGGAGGCCACCGGGGCGCCGTCGAGCAGCACGGTGCAGGCCGAGCAGGCGCCGCGGTCGCAGCCGATTTTGGTGCCGGTGAGGTCGAGCGGGCCGCGGAGGGCCTCGGCCAGCGTGGTGCGGGGCTCGACGGCGACGGTGCGGGCGGCGCCGTTGACGCGGAGCGTGAGGAAGACAGGGTCGGGGCCGAGGATGGGCGGCTCGGCGGCGGCGGCCTCGCCGGCGGTGGCGATGGCGGTTTCGAGCGCCGCGAGGCCGGCGGTGGCGGCGCTGGTTCCACGGAGGAACCCGCGCCGTGACATCCGGCCCAGGGCTCCCGGCGGGTTCTCGGAATGGCGCATGGCGGATCACCCCTCGGAATAGTCCTTCCCGTAGGGGGGATTGGCCTTGGGCGCGTTGATGCAGGTCAAGAGGGCGGGCGGGCCGGGGCGTGAAAACCTTGTTATCGGGGGCGGGATTCGCGGCGAAACCAGGCACGGCCCGGGTTGCGGCGCGCTCCGATGGGGCGTTAACGTTTTCGGTGCGGCACCAGTGCCGGCAGACCC
>CAIMEK010000769.1 GCA_903839965.1 uncultured Acetobacteraceae bacterium
GAATCCAACGAAACCGAAGATGTCTGATGCATCTTCGCGATGAATCGTACCCCGCCGAGCCGCGTCAAAGCCTATTTTAGTGCCTATGGGGCAGAGCCCTCGCCTTACTTCCTGAACCCCGTCGCGAGCACGTAGAGTTCGCTGCTTTCCTTGCGGCTGGCGGCCGGTTTGGCGTGGCGGACGGTGGCGAAGCGGCGTTTCAGCGGTTCCAGCAGTTCGCGTTCCGCGCCGCCCTGGAACACCTTGGCCATGAAGGTGCCGCCGGGCGTCAGCACCTGGCAGGCGAACTCCAGTGCCAGTTCGGCCAGTGCCATGATGCGCAGGTGATCGGTGGCGGTATGGCCGGTGGTATTGGGTGCCATGTCGGACAGCACCAGGTCGGCCGGCCCGCCGAGCAGCGCCTGCAGCCGGGCCGGCATGTCGGCATCGTTGAAGTCGCCGACCAGGAAGTTCGCGCCCGGCACCGTATCGATCGCCAGCAGGTCGAGGCCCAGCACCTGGCCGGCGCCGCGCCGCACCGCCACCTGGCTCCAGCCGCCCGGGGCGGCACCGAGGTCGACCACGCGGGCGCCCTTGCGGATCAGGTGGTAGCGGTCGTCCAGTTCGATCAGCTTGAAGGCGGCGCGCGAGCGCCAGCCCTGCGCCTTGGCCGCCACCACGTAGGGATCGTTGAGTTGGCGTGTCAGCCAGCGCTGCGAGGCGGCGCTGCGGCCCAGCGCGGTGCGCAGCCGCACGCTCAGGCTGCGCCGTCCCCCTTCGCCGGGCGGGGGCGCCTGGTGGCCTTTGCTGGCCATGGTCAGGCCCTGGCCAGGGTGGTGGCGGGGCGTGCGGGTCGCAGCGGGCGGTGCGCGCGGGCGCGTTCGCCGCGGATCATGCGCAGCAGCATGCCTTCGCGCAGGCCCCGGTCGGCCACCACGATTTCCGGTGCCGGCCACAGGTAGTGGATGGCGGCGAAGATGGCGCAGCCCGGCAGCACGAAATCCGCCCGTTCCGGCCCGACGCACGGGTGTTCGGCAAGGCCGTTGCGTCCCAGGGCGCGCAGGCGCCGCACCGCCGCCGCGGCGTCGGCGGAGGACAGCACGGTGCCGTCCACCGCCGGGCGGCTGTAGCGCGGCAGGTCGAGCGCGATGCCGGCAAGCGTGGTGACGGTGCCGGAGGTGCCCAGGAAGCGCACCCCGCCCTGGCGGATTTCGTGGCCGATGCAATGCACCGACTCGAACGGCCGCAGGCGTTCGATGACGTCGTCGCACATGGCCTCAAACCCGCTGGCGTCGTCGCCGTCGCTGGCGAAGCGTTCGGCCAGGGTCACCACGCCGACCGGCAGCGACACATAGCCGATCACCTCCGGACGCCCGTGCGGAACCAGACGCACCCAGGCGAGTTCGGTCGAGCCGCCGCCGATATCGAACAGCAGCGCCCGCCGCCCCCCCCTGCGCAGCAGCGGCGCGCAGCTTTCCAGCGCCAACTCGGCCTCTTCGCGGCTGGTGATCACGTCGATGGGCAGGCCGGTTTCGGCGCGCACCCGGGCGAGGAACTCGGCCCCATTGGCGGCCCGGCGGCAGGCCTCGGTGGCGATGGCGCGGACAGCCCGGACCGGACGACGTGCCAGCCGCGCGGCGCAGCCGTGCAGGGCGGCCATGGCGCGGCCCATGGCGTCCTGGCTCAACCGGCCGCTGTGTTGCAGCCCCTCGCCCA
>CAIMEK010000770.1 GCA_903839965.1 uncultured Acetobacteraceae bacterium
GCACGCCGCCCGCCGCGAAGACCGCGCGTTCGCCCGCGCGGTCAAGGATGCCAGCCACCCGCTCAACATCCGGTCCCGCGCCACCGCCAACGCGCGCCAGCGTCATCACGATCACCCGCGCCGGCCACAGCGTTGCCTCCTCCAGCACCGCGCGCGGCCCCTGGAACGCGTCGTCGCGGAAATCCAGCGACAGGATAACGCGGCGCTCCTCGCGCAACGCTTGGAGCGTCGCCGCGTCCGCCAGTGTTTCACTGCCGAGCACCAGGCAACCGGCGCAGCGCGCCAGCCACGCATGCGCGGCCGCCGCATCGGCGATACCGGGATCGGTCCAGAATTCGACGCCAGGATATTCGGCGGCCAACCCGCCGATCACCGCGCCATGCCCGGTCCCGCCGCCGATCGCATCGAGGTCCGCGATGTAAAGGCGGCGGAACGGCGCGAGGCGGAGCAGCCCGGCGACCACCTGGCGCGGCCCACTGCCCGGACTGAGCGGCGTTTCGATCGGGCGATACGCGGAGCGCCGGCCGCCCCGGGCATGCACGACGGCGCCGCCCAGCAGGTCGATGACCGGAACCACTTCCATCGTTGCCATTCTGGCCGGGCAGGCGGCATCGTCAAGCCCGCGAGGGAAGCCTGAAGGACACAGCGATGGACTGCATCGGCTGGGACGTCGGCGGCGCGCACCTGAAGGCGGCGCGGGCCAGCGGCGGACGCATCACCGGCGTGGTGCAGCAGCCGTGCCCGCTCTGGCTCGGCCGCGAACGCCTCGGCGAGGCCATTGCCGCGGTGCGCGCCCGGCTCGGCGAGGCGCCGCGCCACGCCGTGACCATGACCGGCGAACTCGCCGACATTTTCGCCACCCGCGCCGAAGGCGTCGCCTGGATCGCCGCCGCCATGCAATCGGCGCTGGCGCCGGCGGCGGTGCGCATCTACGGCGCCGGCGCCGGCTGGCTCGCGCCGGACGCCGTGGCTGCGCATGTCGAAGCCGTCGCCTCGGCGAACTGGCACGCGGCGGCGGCGCTGGCCGCGCGCAGCATGGCCGACGCGTTGTTCGCCGACATGGGCTCCACCACCACCGACCTGGTGCCGCTCCGCGCCGGCACGGTGGCGGCGCGCGGCCACACCGACGCCGAGCGGCTGGCGGCGGGCGAACTCGTTTACACCGGCCTCACCCGCAGCTTCGTCATGGCGCTGGCCCCCGCCGCCCCGCTCGACGGCGCCTGGACCCCGCTCGCCCGCGAATATTTCGCCTCGGCGGCGGACGTCCATCGCGTGCTGGGCGAGTTGGACGAATCAGCCGACCAGATGCCCACGGCGGACGGCCGCGAAAAGACCGTCGCCGCCGCCTGTGCGCGGCTGGCGCGCATGGTCGGCCGCGACGCGGCTTCGGCCCCCCTGGCAACCTGGCAGTCCCTGGCCGGTTTTTTCGCCGAAGCCCAACTCCGCCAGATCGCCGACGCCGCGATGCTCGTGCTGTCGGCGGCGGCTTTGCCGCCGCAAGCTCCCCTCATCGGTGCCGGCATCGGCCGTTCCATCCTGGCCCGCCTGGCCCAGCGCCTCGGTCGCCCCTTCATCAGTTTCGCCGACCTCCCCGGCCTGGAAAGCACCGCAGGCGACTGGCTCGCCCACTGCGCGCCCGCGGTCGCCATGGCCCTGCTGGCCTGATGCAGGAAAGCCCACTCACCGCCTCGCCGCCACCGCCGCCATCAACCACCCCCAGGCCTCCCGCTCAGCCTCCCCCGCCGTCTTGCCGATCGCGATCTCCAAGCAGGCAAGCTCCCGCTCGATCTTCTCGCGCGGCAACAGCCCCAGCCGGCTCACCAGGATCGCCGCTTCGATCACCGCGGCCTGCGCGCGGTTGTGGCCCCGGAACGGCGCATGCGTCGCCTCATGCACCACCCGGCAGAGAAACCGTGGCCGCTGCGCATCCTCGGCCACGCTCACCACTGCCATCTCCGCATGCGCGAGCGAAGCCGCCAGCCGCGGCACCGGCACGCGTTCGGACGCCAGCAACGGCCA
>CAIMEK010000771.1 GCA_903839965.1 uncultured Acetobacteraceae bacterium
CCCAGGCCGCCTGCGCCACCGCGTCGGTGGTGGTCCAGCGCGCGTTGAAGGAGCCGACGAAATTGTCGTAAGCGTCAAGCGGGAACTGCCCGCCCGGCGAGGCCAAGCGCTTGGCTGGATCGGTGTCGTAGACCGAGCCGATGCGGAACAGCGTCCAACTTTCCTGGGAGGTGCGGAACAGTGGGGTTGAGGTGAAGATCTGCGGATAGCGCGACCAGTTGGACCGCCCGCGCTCGACCTGGTCGGGCACCAGCACGTCGAAGCCGGCGTTGAGGAAGAACTGCTGCCAGCCCGGCCTGCCGTCCGGCGTGCTCTCCCAGCCGATACCGGAAAGCCCGCCGCCGTGCATCAGCACCAGCGGCACCGCGCCGGTGGGATGCGCGAGGCGGACGAAATGCACGTACATCTGGCCGGTGTGGACGTCGCCGTTGGGGTTGTACTGGGTCGGCGGCGCGCCGGGATAGAAATAGACCGTTTCCTCCGGCAGTCCGACCATAGTCTTGATCTGGCCGCCGATGAGGTAGCTGCCGATTTCCTTCACGTCGTAGGCGCCGGCCGAGCCGAACGATGCCGCCAGTAGTGTAGCGGCCAGGCAAAGTGTGCGCACGATCGTCCTCCTATGATACCAGCAAGTTACTAGCCGAAATCGTAACCGGGGCATAATCCTGGGGTAGGGGCGCTTTTGGGGCCTTGCCCGACGCGGGCGAGTACGATTCGCTTGCGGTATGTCGCCACCGACTGTTCTGTCTGGTCTGACGCGCATTGAGCTGGAAGCCGAGGTGACGGGGCTGCGTGGCGAGGTCGCCGGGCTGAAGCGGCTGGTAGCGGGGCGACGCGATGAGATCGCCCGGCCAAGGGTCTGAAGGGTCGTCCGTCGATCAGGCCGAGCGCCATGCAGGATGCGAGCGAACCGAAGCGCGGCGGCAAGCAGGGCAAGCGCCGCGGCCGTGGCGCGGTGCCACCCCGGGTCGCGCCGTTGACCGAAATGCTCCGGGTTGCGGCGCCGAAAGGCTCGCAGTTCAGGGGTTACGAGCCGTACCAGGTGCAGGACCTGGTGCTCAGCGCGCGGGTGGTGCGCTACCGCCGCGAACGCTGGCTGACGCCGTCGGGCGAGACCCTCGTGGCACCGCTTCCCGAGGGCATCCGCGGCCATTTCGGAGCCGAACTGCGTCGGTTCGTGCTGATGCAATATCACGAGGGCCAGGTCACGGTGGAACGGCTGGTCAGGCTGCTGCGGGCGGCGGGCGTCAGCATCTCCAGGCGCCAGGTGATGCGCCTGCTGATTGCCGGGCAGGATGAGTTTGTCGCGGAAGGCCGCGAGGTACTGCGCGCTGGCCTGGAGACGGCAGAGTGGATCACGGTGGACGACACCGGGGCGCGCCATCGCGGGGCCAACGCCGTGTGCACGCAGATCGGCAACGACGACTTCGCCTGGTCCGGCGCGCGCCTTCGCGCGACGTTCGGCACCACGGGCAGCAAGAGCCGGCTGAACTTTCGCGAATTGCTGCGGGCCGGTCACACCGACTACGTCGTCAACGACGCGGCGCTGGACTACATGCGTGAGCACGCCCTGGCCGGGCCGGTGATCCAGCTTCTGGCCGCGCACGAGCGGCGGCAGTTTGCCGATCAGGCCGCCTGGCAGGACCATCTTCAGCGGCTCGGCATCAGCGCTCTGCAAGTCGCGCCCGACCCGGCGCGTGTCGCCACCGAGGGCGCGTTGTGGGGCGGTCGCCGAACAGGCAACGGCCGAGCTGCCAGGCGCGCAGGTCCTGCTTGATGCGGGCGACGGTGGCCACGTCGGCGGTGTTGCCGGGCAGCACCCACGAGCGCACCGGCATGCCGTCGCGGCCTTCCTTGCTGTGCCCAACTGGCGCGAGCCCGCGAACAGCTTGCCGCCCCACACCTCGCCGCGCTCGTCGGGTTCGTCGATCTCGAAATACGCCGTGGTGGTGTCGCAGAAGATCAGGTCGACGTCGAGGCGCAGGAACACGTCACGCTCGATCTCCTCGGACCAGACGGCGAGGAAGTCGAGCGCGCGGTAGAGCTGATCGACCGCCGGCTTGCCCGCCTCCGGCAGCCAGCGCGTGGCGCACCCCAGCTTCGAGCCGGGGTCGTCGAGGCGCTGTGCCGCCATGGCGCACAGCGCCAGCTCGTGCGGCGCGGTCAATTCGGCGCGGTCCATGCGGGTGCGGATGGCCTCGCCGATGCCGAGCGCCTCCCACAAGGCGCGGGCGAGCTGGTCGGCGCGGCCGAAGCTGTGCACTCCCCGCGCTTCGGAGCGCTTGGCCTTGGCGTTGCAGACGTTCTCGGCGAGGGCGTAGGAGGCGAGTGTGGAGCCGTCGCGGTTGCGCCGCTCGGTGACGCGCAAATACAAGCCTAGAAGCTGGGCGTACGTGCGCCGTTTTACAAAGGACTTATGAGGGTGTCGTGTGTCTATGATTGTCGGCCAGACGGCAAGGCTCCAGCCATCTTCCTAGCGTTCACCGTTGCCGAACGCCCGGTTTGGTGGCTATCGTGCCTGCGTGATGGCCAAAATGGCCATTCATCGGAGGAATCCCGGCTGAACGGTCCCTCCAGGCGCGCGCGGGCAAGGCAACAGGGGGGACGACGCGATGGCCGCTTATACGTGGAACAACTCCGGCGGCGGTAATTTCGGTTCCGGAATTGCCTGGTCACCCGGCGGCACCCATCCGGTCGCAGGCGATACCGCCGACCTCACGAACGCGTTTGCGGGGGTGGACTACACCGTTGCCGTCACTGACGCCGAAGCGGCGGAGATCGTGAACATCGGCGTCGGGAACGCCGCGCTGTTCATTGCGGCCGGCGGCGTGCTTACTGCCGGCACCATCAATGCGATTGCCGGCACGCTGAACGTGGGCGGCGAGATCACCGGCGCCACGGTCAACTTCAACAACAACGCCACCTTCCTGCCGCAAGACGGCACCCTGGACAATGTGACCTGGAAAGGCACACTCGCGCTCGCGGCGCTCGGCGTGTCCAATATCCTCGCGATCACCACCGGGCTGAGCGTGCTCAATGCGGCGGGCAACGGCCCGGGCGAGATCGACATCACCGGCCTCGGCGCCGAGTTGAACGTCGAAAGCTCAATGACGCTCAACGGCACGGGCGGCAACCTGCTGATCAACATCGGCGGGCTCGGCGGGGCGGGGAACAACGAGTATCTCAGCGTCGGCTCGAACGACATCCTGACATTCGGCACCGCCGTCACGCTGAGCCAGACCAGCGCCGGCAGCAATGTCCGGCTCAACGACGTCAGCACGCTCGGCACGATCATCAACAACGGCATGCTGTCGTTCACCGCGGGCGCCGGCTCGTCGGCATTGATCAATGTCCAGGACTTCACCAATAACGGCACGATCATCGCGCAGGGCGGCATTCTCAACGGCGAGAGCCTCGACATCACGACGTTCAACACATTCACTCTCGGTACCGCCGGCCAGATTTTTATCTCCGATTTCGGCCGCGTCGGCATTACCGGCACGGTGGCGGCCGGCGGGGTCGATATCAGCGGCCACATCGCCGTGACCGGCCAGAGCACGCTCGACCTGAACACCGATGCCGTCGGCAGCGGCACCATCCACCTGTCGAACCACAGCACCGCCGACATCTTCAATTTCCTCGGCACCGTCGCCTTCCTCGACGCGACGGACGTGCTCGCCCTCGAGCAGCCCGCGAACTTCACCGGCACGGTCGTCGGAATGATCCGTACGGGTCCGGGGACGCACGACATCATCGATCTGCTGCATACTCAGGCCGACAGCATCGTGCCCTATGTCGGCGACGCCTACGGCGGCACGCTGACGGTTATGTCCGGGGGCAGCCCGGTCGCCAACATCCAACTGATGGGCAACTACGTCGGCATGGACTTCGAACTTGCGTCCGATGGCAACGGCGGAACCGACATCTTCATCGGCTGCTTCACCGCCGGCACGCGCATCCTGACGGTGCGCGGCGAGGTGGCCGTCGAGGCGTTGCGCGAAGGCGACCTGGCGGTGGCGCTGTCGGGCCAGGGCATGGCGTGCCGTCCGGTTCGCTGGATCGGCCGGTCGCGCATCGACGTCGACCGCCATCCGACCCCGCAGACCGTCTCGCCCATCCGCATCCGCGCCGGCGCGTTCGGCGAGGGCCTGCCACTCCGCGACCTGCTGCTCTCGCCCGATCACGGGGTGTTCGCCGACGGCGTGCTGATTCCCGTACATCATCTGGTCAATGGCGCCACGGTCAGTCGCGAGAGCGTGCGCGGAACCATCGCCTACTACCATGTGGAACTCGATGCGCATGCCGTGCTGCTGGCCGAGGGGCTGCCGGCGGAGAGCTATTTCGACACCGGCAACCGCGGCGATTTCGAGAACGGCGGCGGGCCGCGAACCCTGCATCCGACCTTCCGGGCGCAGGCATGGGACGAGCGGGCCTGCGCGCCGCTGGTCACGCAGGGCGAGCGGCTGACCGCCGTGCGGGCGCGGCTGGCCGAGCGCGCTGCACAGATGGGGTTCGCGACCACCAGCGATCCCGGCCTCGCCATCATCGCCGATGGCGTATCGGTGGCGGTGGAACGCACCGGCCCGCATGCCTGGCGTGCCACGCTGCCGCCCGGCACGCGGGCTGTCCGGCTGGCGTCGCGCAGCTTCATCCCCGATGAGCGAAACCCCGGTGCCGGCGATGCCCGCCGCCTCGGTGTGCCGCTGCAGGCCTTGTGGCTGGACGGCGTGCCGGTCCTGCTCGATGACGCGGCGCTGGCGCAGGGGTTCCACGCCGTCGAGAACGGCGCCTGGCGCTGGACGGACGGCGACGCGCTGGTCCGCACGGTGCCGGCCCAGGCGCGGATGCTGGAGCTGGAATTGCTGGCGCTGGAGTGTCCGTACTGGGCGGAACCCGAGCCGCCCGGCGTGCCGACGCAGCGGCAAGCGGAGCGCTAGACCACATGTTCGCCTGAGACCGGGGCGACTGGAGGTGACCCGTCTCACAGTATGCAGGTTTTCGAGGGTTGCGCCGGACGGCCGGTGCCGAGCCTGATGCATAGGAGACGGGTCATGGACAAGCCTATCACCTACG
>CAIMEK010000772.1 GCA_903839965.1 uncultured Acetobacteraceae bacterium
CGGGCACAAGCTGTTCCTGCGCACCGGCGAATACGCCAACGGCCAGATCGGCGAGATCTTCGTCGCCCTGCACAAGGAAGGCGCCGCCTTCAAGGGCCTGATGGACAATTTCGCCATCGCCGTCAGCCTGGGCCTGCAGCACGGCGTGCCGCTGGCGGACTTCGTCGAAGCCTTCACCTTCACCCGTTTCGGCCCCGCCGGCACGGTGGAAGGCGACCCGGCGGTGGAGCGCGCCACCAGCCTGCTCGACTACATCTTCCGCAACCTTGCCGCCAACTACATGGGCCGCACCGAAATCCCCGACGCCGAGGACGAGGAGATGGACACCGTCGGCGACGGCGCCCGCGACCGCTCGCCGTTGCTGCCGCTCCTGCTGCCGCAGGGCGAAGCCCCGCGAGTCCGCCGCCGCGCCTTGCGGGTGGTCGGGAAATAAAAGGAAACCAACGACATGGCCGGCAATATTGAAGCGAAACTGCAGGCGCTCGGCATCACCCTGCCCACCCCGATGCCGCCGATCGCCAACTACGTGCCGTTCGTCGTCAGCGGCGACCTCGTGGTGGTCAGCGGCCAGGTGCCGGCGGTGGACGGCAAAATCGCCGTCACCGGCAAGGTCGGCGACGGCCTGACCATCGAGCAGGGCCAGCACGCCGCGCGGTTATGCTTCATAAACGTCATGGTGCATCTCAAGGCCGCCTGCGGCGGCGACCTCGACCGGGTGCGGCAGGTCGTGCGCCTCGGCGGCTTCATCGCCGCCCCGGCCGGCTTCACCGGCCATGCCCAGGTGATGAACGGCGCCTCGGACCTCGCGGTGGCGGTGTTCGGCGAGGCTGGCCGGCATGCGCGCACCACCATCGGCGTGCCGTCGCTGCCGGCCGACGCGGCGGTGGAAGTGGACGGCATCTTCCGCATTGCCTGACGGCGCCGCACCCCTAATTAGGGGAGCATGCCCGACGGATCGCCTGCGCTGACGCTGACGCTGCACGCCGCCATCGGCGAGCTGGCCGCCGCCGACTGGGATGCCTGCGCCGGGTCCGCCAACCCCTTCGTTTCGCACGCCTTCCTCTCCGCCGTGGAAGACAGCGGCTCGGCCAGCGCCCGCACGGGCTGGCTGCCCCAACACGCGGCGCTCACCGGCGCCGAGGGCCGGCTGCTCGCGGTGGCGCCGATGTACGCCAAGTCGCACAGCTACGGGGAATACGTCTTCGACCATGGCTGGGCGCAGGCCTTCGAGCGCGCCGGCGGGAGCTACTACCCGAAACTGCAGGTCGCCAGCCCGTTCAGCCCGGTGCCGGGCCCCCGCCTGCTGGTGCGCGACGTGCCCCGCCCCGTGCTGGCCCAGGCCCTGGTGCAGGCCGCCGGGCACCTGTCCGTCTCCTCGGTGCACGCGACGTTCTGCACGGAGGCGGATTGGCAGGCGCTCGGCGAGGCCGGCTGGCTGCAGCGCACCGGCATGCAGTTCCACTGGGAAAACGCCGGCTACGCCGATTTCGACGCCTTCCTGGCCGCGCTGAATTCCCGCAAACGCAAGACCATCCGCCGCGAACGTCGCAACGCGCAGGCCAGCGGCCTGGAGTTCGTCACCCTGCGCGGCGGCGACATCGGCCGGCGCGAGTGGGACGCCTTCTACGGCTTCTACACCTCCACCGTGGACCGCAAGTGGGGCTCGGCCTACCTGACCCGCCGCTTCTTCACCCTGCTCGGCCAGCGGCTGGGCGATGCGGTGGTGCTGATGCTGGCCCGCACGCCGGGCGGCGCGTGGGTGGCCGGGGCGCTGAATCTGCTGGGAACAGAGGCGCTTTACGGCCGCAACTGGGGCTGCACAGGCGACTGGCCGTTCCTGCATTTCGAGCTTTGCTACTACCGCGCCATCGAGTTCGCCATCGCCGAGGGCCTGTCGCGGGTCGAGGCCGGCGCGCAGGGCGAGCACAAGATCCAGCGCGGCTACATGCCGAAGCCGACCTTCTCGGCGCACTGGATCGCCCATGCCGGCCTGCGCCGGGCGGTGGCCGAATTCCTCGAGCACGAACGCGTGGAAAAGCACGCGCACATGGCGGAACTGGCCACGCTCTCGCCGTTCCGCCGCGAGGGCGACACGGCGTAGGCCCTGTGTTCGCGCCCGGCCCGGCGCTGTCCTGGATCAATTAACCACTTGCCCGGGTCCCGTTCGGGTGCCGATCCACCCGCCTGAACCCGTTTCGTCGCCGAAACCTCAGTCCACCACGGCAAGCCCGCCGAGATAGGCGGCGCGCACGTGATCGTTGTTCCACAACTCCTCCGGCTTGCCGGAGAGTAGCAGCGTCCCGGCCTCCAGCACGTAGCCGCGATCGGCAACACCGAGCGCCATGTTGGCGTTCTGCTCCACCAGCAGCACGGTGGCGCCGCGCTCGCGGATCTCGGTGATGATGCGGAACACCTGCTGGACGATCATCGGCGCAAGGCCGAGCGACGGCTCGTCGAGCAGCAGCAGCTTCGGCTTGGCCATCATGCCGCGCGCCACGGCGACCATCTGCGCCTCGCCGCCCGAAAGCGTCCAGGCATAGGAGTGCTGCAGGCGTTTCAGGCCCGAAAACAACTCCAGGATTTCATCCACCTCCCGCTCCATCTGGCCGCGCGGAACGCCGCTCCGGTTCGACGCGCCGAGCAGGATATTGTCGCGCACGGTCAGGCCGGGAAACAGCCGCCGCCCTTCCGGCACATGCGCAAGGCCGAGCCGCGCGATCGCCCCGGTCTTCATGCCGAGAATCGGTTTGCCGCCAAAGGTGACGGAACCCGTGTGGTTCGCCACCAGGCCCGAAATGCAGCGCAGGGTGGTACTCTTGCCGGCGCCGTTCGAGCCGATGAGGGCCACGATCTCGCCTTCGTCGACGAACAGATCGATCCCCTTGAGCACATCGCCGGCGTTGTAGCGTGCGGTAAGTTCCTTGATCTCAAGCAGCATCGCGATGCGGCTCCCCCAGATAGGCGGCAATGACTTCGGGGTGGTTGAGCGCGAACTTGGGATCGCCGTCCGCGATGCGTCGCCCGAAATTCAATACGGTGATGTGGTCGGCCACCCGTTCGATCAGCTTCATGTCGTGGTCGATGATGACGATCGTCATCCCGTGTCCCTGCAATCGCTTCAGCAACTCGGCCATCTCGCCCTTTTCGGTCAGGTTGAGGCCGGCGCCGGGCTCGTCGAGCAGCAGGATCTCGGGCGAACCCGCCAGCGCACGGGCAATCTCGACATAACGCTGATGGCCGTATGGCAGATCGCCCACCGGCAGATGCGCCGCGTCGCGCAGGCCGACGAAATCGAGGGCGGCCAGTGCCCGTTCCATGGTCGCGTCGATGCCCGACACATCGTTGCCGGCACGCTCCGCACCGATAACGACGTTCTCCAGCACCGTCATGCCACGGAACACGCGGATGTTCTGGTAGGTGCGGCACATGCCCAGCCGGGCGCGGTCATGCGGCGCCAGCGTGGTCACGTCCTGGCCAAGGAATTCCACCTTCCCCGCGGTCGTGACATAAAGCCCCGTGATCACGTTCAGCAGGGTGGTCTTGCCGGAACCGTTCGGTCCGATAAGGGCGTGCACCGAACCCCGACGCACCGTCATGTCGACGTCGTCCACCGCCTTGAGTCCGCCGAAATGCTTGGCGAGGGCGGCGATGTTCAGCACGACCTCCTGCGAGGGGACGGCCTGGCGGGCGAGCAGGGGCAGCGCCGCCTCCTTCCCCGCCGGGATCGGGCCGGGCTTGAAGAAGCGCGCCGTCACCAGGCCCCACATGCCGCGCGGCAGGAAGATGATGATGGCGATCACCGCCGCGCCATAGACGGCAAGGTAGGCCTGCCGCAGGAACCGCAGCCATTCCGGCAGCAGCACCAGCAGCACCGTGCCGAACAGCGCGCCGAAGGAATACTCGACGCCGCCGAGCAGTGCCATCGTCAGCAGCACGACCGAATCGTTGAAGGTGAACTGGTCCGGGCTGATGTAGCCGAAGGCGCCCGCGAACAGGCCGCCGCCAAGCCCGCCGACGGCGGCGCTGATGCCGAACGCGATGACCTTGGTGCGGAACACGTTGATGCCGCAGGTGCTGGCGGCGAGGTCGTTGTCGCGCACCGCCTGCATGGCGCGCCCGAGTTGGCTCGCCTTCAGGAACAGGGCGTAGATGGTCACCGCGCCCAGGAAGAGCAGACAGAGTCCCAGATAGACATTCCCGCCGGAGAGGTCGACCCCGAACAGCGTCGGGCGGGGAATGCCGGATATCCCGTCCGGTCCGTGCGTGAAGCCGAGCCAATTGGTCAGCACCATGGTGAGGATGATCTGGAAGCTGATCGTCACCATGCCGATATAATGTCCGCCGAGCCGCAACGTCGTCAGCCCGAGGATGAGGCCGCAGATGCCGGAGACCGCAACCCCCACGGCGAGGGCCAGGAAAAACGGCATGCCGTAGTCGACCGTTCCGATCGCCACGCAGTAGGCGCCGATGCCCAGGAAGCCCGCCTGCGACAGCGAAATCTGCCCGCAGTAGCCGAGCACCACGACCATGCCCACGACCGCGATGGCGTAGGTCGCGGCCTGCATCATGATGTTGAGGTAATAGCCGTGCGACGGCGCCACCAGGGCGATCACGATCACGGCGAGAATGCCGAGGCCGCCATAAAGCAGGCCGCGGTTGCGCATGGAAGCGGCGGTGAGCATGGCCCTTCCCCTACGCTTTCTCGGCGACGCGTTCGCCGAACAGACCCTGTGGACGCACCAGCAGCACGGCGAGCAGCATCAGGAACGCGAAGGCGTCCTTGTAGGGACCCGAGATGTAGGCCGCCCCGAGGGTTTCGACGATGCCGATGAGCAGGCCGCCGATGATGGCGCCCGGGATCGAGCCGAAGCCGCCGATGATATTGGCGGCGAACGCCTTCAGCGCGACGACCGAAGCAATGCCGACGGAAACGAACAGGATCGGGGCAACCAGGATGCCGGCCAGTCCGCCGAGCGCGGCGCTGTAGAAGAAGATGCCGAAAATCAACGTGATCACCGGAATGCCGAGCAGGCCAGCCGTTTCCCTGTCCATGGAGGTCGCCTGGATCTTCTTGCCGACCATCGTCTTCTCGAAGATCAGGTATTGCAGCACCAGCAAGGCGAGTGCGGTGCCGATGATCGAGAGGTACTGGGAATCCATGAAGATGTCGCCGACCAGGAAACCCGACGCATCGAACAGCCCCGGCAGCACCTGCGGGCTCGGCCCATAGGTCGCCAGCACGGTATTCTCCAGCAGAATGCCCGCGCCGATGGTGCTGATGATCACCGGGATCTGTCCGCGGGTCCTGAGCGGCCAGTAGGTGATCAGGCCGAACACCACGCCGACCGTCCCCATCAGCACGACCGACACCACCAGGGCGATGGCGTACGGCACATGGAAGCTCACCAGCAGGATCAGCATGAGGTAGGCGCCGAGCATCGAGAATTCGCCCTGCGCGAAGTTGACCACGTTGGCCGAGCGGATCAGCAGCACGAAGCCCAGCGAAACCATGGCATAGATGCTGCCGATACCAATGCCGGTAAACAACAGCTGCGGAAGCATGCTCATCGGCGACCTTGCGCGACAGAGGGCACGGGAGCGCCCCTCCCGGCCCGGCACGCACGCCGCCGGGAGCGGAAGGGGCGCGGGAGCAACGATCAGGCCGTCACTTGGCGGGCGTGATCTGGCGGATGAAGACGAGCTTGCCGTCCTCGTTGCGGATGATGTTGTAGCTGGTGAGGCCGTCGCCGTTATCGTCGAAGGTGTAGGTGCCCTCGGTGCCGGGGAAGTCCTTGATGGCGTGCAGGGCATCGCGCAGCTTCGCCGGATCGGTGCCGCCGGTCTTCTTGATCGCCTCGACGGTCAGGTTGACCGCGTCATACGGCCAGGCCGACTGGTCGTCGGTGGTGCCGCCATATGCCTTGAGGTACTCCCCGGCGAATTTCTTCGCCGTCGGGCTGGCATTGTCATCGTAGTCGGCGACCACATAGGTCCCATAGAGGGCGGGACCGGCCAGGTTGCGGCTGATCGGCGAGGCAACCGACGCCGATCCGATCCACGGAATGGCCACGCCGAACTGTTTCAGCTGGCGCGCGAACAGGGCAACGTCGTTCTCGAAGGCGATGTAGGTCGTGAGCACGTCGGCGCCCGAGTTGCGCACGGCCAGCACCACCGGGGTGAGATCGGCCTGCCCGTTGTTGATGCCCTGCTCGAGAACCGGCGTGATGCCGAGGGCCTTGAGCTGTTCGATCACCAGCTTGCCGCCGCTGGCGCCGAACGCGTCGGTGCCATGCACCACCGCCCACTTGGTTTTCTTCAGTTCGTTGACGCCGAACGCGGCGATCACCTTGGACGAGTACGTGTCATTGGGCCGGCAGCGGAAAATCCACGGATTGCCCATATGGGTCAGCGTCGGGTCCGAACCGCCGATGAACGTCGGGATGCCGGACTTCTTGATGTCGGCGGCGATCGCGTTGACCTGGGTGGACCGCACCGACCCCAGAATGACGGCGAGATCGCCCCGGTTCACCAGCCGCGAGAACGCCAGCACGATGCCTGGGTTGGTCGTCTGGTCGTCTTCCAGCACCAGCTCGAGCATGCGGCCATTGACGCCGCCGGCCGCGTTCACCTGGTCGATGGCGAGTTTGGCCCCCTCGGTCTGCAGCTTGCCGGTGGTGGCGCCCGGGCCGGTCATCGGGATCGTCATGCCGATCTTGATGGTGTCCGCGGCGGTGGCCGGGCCGACGAAACCAAGGCAGGCACCAGCCGAAACCATTCCGATTAGCGAACGGCGAGACGTGATCATGAAGCCCTCCCAAGCAGGTCCTAGTTCACATTTGATTGACCGGGGCGGCCTTAGCCGATGCGGTTTTGGTAGTCAACCGAAATGCACCAAAGGCCAGCCGACCAGGCTGGCGAATGGGCGCAGGGGAATGTTCTATCGGGCCAGGGGCATTTGATTTCTGCTTCGACAGGTCCGGATACAGTACATACCGCTCCAGGGTGCCCCCTGAACCCGGGTGCACCCTCCACGGTGTATAAAGCCCCCCGGTCTTTATTTGCTGCCGATCCCGTGCCCGGGCCGCGGTTCCCGCGCCTTCACCCTCCCGGAGCGATCCCGATTGTTGCCGCCGTGCGCAACGCACGCGTCGAACAACTTCCTGGCAGGTCGCGGGCTGGTGCAGGCGAGGTTTCGCACCGAGGCGGCTTGGCAGGCGCACGGCGAGGCCGGTTGGCTGCAGCGCACCGGCATGCCGTTCCACGGGGAGAACGCCGGCTATGCCGATTTCGACGCCTTCCTGGCCGTGCTGAATACCCGCCAATGCAAGAGCATCCGCCGCGAACGTCGCGACGCGCAGAACGGTGGCCTGGAATTCGTCACCCTGCGCGGTGGAACTGGCCACGCTCTCGCCGGTCCGCCGCGAGGGCGAGCCGACGCAGGCCTTGCGTTCGCGCCCGGCCTGGCCTGTTCTGTCGGCGCAACGGCCGAGGCGGAAATCAGATGCTGTCCAGGAGCGTACGCGATTTTCTTCCTGAGAATCCCCAAGCGATCGCGCAGGCATTGGCCTTCGAGGCCGTCCAAAGCTACCGCACAAACGAAGCAGAGCAGTTGCGCGCGTGGCTGGAAACCGTCCGGGTGTTGCAAACGGCTTTGACGAACTGGCCGGAGGCGCTGGATTGGCGCGTGATACTGGAGTTTTCGATCCTGATCCTTGGCAGGCGCATTGACGCCGTATTGGTGACACCGGCCGGCGTAGTCGTACTGGAATTCAAGATCGGAGCCTCCACCTTCGATCTGGCGGCACTGCGACAGGTCGAGGATTACGCCCTTGATCTTCAGGATTTTCATGCCGGCAGTCGCTGCCATCCGATCGTGCCGGTGCTGGTGGCTTCACTGGCTACCCCTGGCCCGCCAAACTGGCCGCTGCCGTTAGGCCAGGGCGTCGCCCGCACTGTGCTGCAAGCCTCCGGGGCCACGCTGGGGAAGCTGCTGCGCGACCTGACGAAATGGTTACCTGTGCCTGACCTGCTGTTGGACGTCGCGGCGTGGGAGCGCGCCCGTTATGAACCCGTTCCATACATCATCGACGCGGCTCGTTCGCTGTATGCTAAACATGACGTTGCGGAGATCGTGTCGACCAGCGCCGAACAAAAGAACCTGAAAGAAACGACTGACGCCATTCTGGCGGCGATACAGCGGGCCAGCAATCAATCTTTAAAGACCGTAATGTTTGTCACCGGCGTTCCGGGCGCCGGAAAGACGCTGTGCGGCCTCAACGCGGCCTTCGGTGTGGATCGTCGGGACGATGCAACATACCTCACGGGCAACCCCACTCTTGTGCATGTGTTGCGCGAGGCGCTCGCACGTGACGCCGCCGTGCGCGAAAAGCTACGGATTGCTGATGCGAGACGCTGGGTTGAGAAAGCAGTCAAGGCGTTGCCTCGATTTCGCGACCAGTACGTGCATACTGAGGACGTACCGGCGGAACGCGTGATCGTAGTAGATGAAGCACAAAGATGTTGGTCCAAAGCCCACGCCATGCGCAAGAGTGCAGCGCGCGCGGTGAGGCTCACAGACTCCGAGGCCGGGCATTTGCTGGACATTATGGCCCTCCATGCGGGCTGGGCCGTGATTGTCTGCCTGATTGGTGGCGGACAGGAGATCCATGACGGCGAAGGTGGAGTAGCGGAGTGGGGCCGTGCCCTCGCCGTGCGCCCGGATTGGTCAGTGCTGGCCGCGCCCGACGTGATCGCCGCGACAGATCCGCGCCAACGCCTGCCGGACCTGCCCGGGCTGCTGCTCGATGCGCGCCTGCATCTCGACGTGCCGGTGCGCAGCATCCGCAATCCGTTCTTGGCCGACTGGGTCGATGCGGTGCTGCACCGGCGCGCCGCGGAGGCCGCCGCGATTGCCCGCGCGCACGCACCGATGCCGTTCGCATTGACGCGCGACCTCGATGCCATGCGCGCCTGGCTGCGGGCGACGTCGCGCGGCAAGCGCCGGGCCGGGCTGGTGGCCAGTTCCGGCGCCAAACGGTTGCGCGCCGACGGCATGGGCACGGAACTGCCGCACATGGACGCCGCCCTGGTGGCACACTGGTTCCTCGATCGCTGGCCGGAGGACGTGCGGGCCAGCGATGCGCTGGAAGTGCTGGGCACCGAGTTTTCGGTGCAGGGGCTGGAGCTCGATTTCGTCGGGCTATGCTGGGGCGGCGACCTGATCCGCACGCCGCGCGGCTGGCAGCCGCGGGCCTTCGTCGGCACGAAATGGCAGCGCGTGAACGACGCGGAGCGCCGCTCCAACCGGGTGAACACCTATCGCGTGCTGCTGACGCGGGCGCGCGACCGCACCGTGATCTGGGTGCCGCGCGGCGACAAGGACGACCCGACCCGGCCGCCGCATGAGTTCGACGCGGTGGCGGCGTTCCTGACGGAATGCGGGGTGGAGGAACTTGGGGCGGCGATGGTTGCGCGGGAGGCGGCGCCGGTCAGCGGCGAGGCGCTGTTTGCGCTGACGTAGGAAGGCCCCCTTCGCCCAGGAGCCAATACCGTGGCTCGCTGATCGCGACCCACGGTATCGAGTCTTTATTTTGCGCGCGGACTTCCGCGTCGCCCGGCGCGCATACCAACGCCCAGGGGGAATGACTCGTTTGTGTTTTTCCCGCCGCGGAGCGGCCTTGATTCAAAACGGCGCTCAGCCTGGCGGCACTGGGCATCAACCTGCCGGGAGACGGCTTGCGCGACGTGCTGGAGTCGCGATCGCAGATCGAAGGGCGACCTGCAACGCACGCCGTCGCCGTGGACCTGCCGAGGCAGGCCCTCGGCCACGACGATA
>CAIMEK010000773.1 GCA_903839965.1 uncultured Acetobacteraceae bacterium
ACCCCCCGCACCCACGCGACGCCCCGCGTTCTCGCCACCGCCCCGCGAGGACGCCCCCCGCTGCTCCGGCTTCCCCTGGCACGTACTCCTCGGGCTGCCCGAAAAACCGGCCTGACCCGGCGCGCGCCTTCGCGCGACGCCCGGCGCGCGCCTTCGCGCGACGCCGGCCCGGTCCAACTGCGCCCTATTTGTTCCGATTACGTATCGTTTGCGGAAATGCACGGCCCCCAACCGACATGGTCTTCCATCGGCTGGGCCACGCCGGCTTTGCACGTCCCGCGTTAGGGCACTGCGCGCCGCCGCCCCCGCACGCCCCCCAGCGCTCAGTCGTCGCGCCGCAGCCGGCTCGGCAGCAACTCCCCGTGGCTCTCCAGCACCGGATAGGCGGCCGCCGCCACCAGGTGCGCGTTCACCCGCCGGATATCGCGCAGCAAGTCCAAATGCAGCGCGCTGGTCTCGGTCGCCCCGCCGGTGCGCATGGCGTCGAAATGCGTGGTCGTGGCGGCGTTCTCGAGATTGCGGAAGGTCTGCTTCTCCTCCGCCAGCATCCGCGCCGCCCGCGCATCGCCATTGACGAACACCGAGGCGGCCATGCGCAGGTTGGTCGCCACCCGCTCGAGCGCCCGGCTCAGGTCGTTTTGCTGCTCAGCCGACAGCGCCCGGCCGCGCTTGAGGCTGCGGCCGGCGATCACCAGCAGGTTGCGGTCCACCACGTCGCCGGCGTGCTCCATGTTGGTGGCGAAGGTGAGAATCTCGGCGGTGCGCCGATGGTCCGCCTCGCTCATCGCCTCGCTGTCCAGCCCCACCAGGTAGGCGCGGATGGCGGCGTTCAGCCGGTCCATCACATCGTCGAGCCGGTGCGCCTCGGCAATCCGCCTTCGGTCGCCGTGCAGCAGGCCCTCGGTCAGCCCGGCCAGCATTGCCTCCAGCACGTCGGCCAGCCGCAGCGCCTCCCGCGCGGCGCCGCCCAGCGCCACCACCGGGGTCTCCCGCGCCGCCTCGTCCAGGTAGAGCGGGTGCGACGGGTCGGCCGGATCCACCCGCGCCGGCAGCAGGCGCCGCAGCAGGCGGGCGTAGAACGGCAGCACCGGAAACAGCAGCGTGGCCAGCGCCAGGTTGAACAGCGTGTGGAAATTGGCCACCGCACGGCCGGCGTCGGAGGCCAGGGCGGCGAGCGGCGGCGCAATCCAGGGCAGCATCACCAGGGCCACCACCGCGCCCACGGTGCGGGCCGCCAGGTTGCCCACCGGCACCCGCCGCGCGGCCGGATCGTCGCCCCGGGCACCTTCCAGCACCGGGTTGATGGTGGAGCCGATATTGGCGCCCAGCACCAGGGCGAACGCGGCCTCCGGCGGCAGCACGCCCTTGGAGGCGAACGACACCACCAGCAGCACGATGGCCACCGAGGAATGCGCCGCCCAGGCCAGCGCCCCGCCGATCAACAGGTCGAGCACCGGCTCGGTGGCCAGCGCGCCGAGCATCAGCCGCAGGCTGGGCGCGTCCTCGTACGGCGTCACCACGTTGAGCAACTGGCGCAGCGCCAGCAGCATCAGGCCGAGGCCGATCAGCACGCGGCCGATGTCGCGCGCCCGGCTGGCATCGCCGCGGCGGAAGGCGAGCACGCCCACCAGCAGCAGGGCGGGCGACAGGAACGACATGTCGAGCGACAGCACCTGCACGATCAGCGTGGTGCCGACATCGGCGCCGAGCATCACAGCCAGCGCCGGCACGAGTTCCACCAGCCCCGCGGCGGCGAACCCGGTCACCATCAGGCCGGTGGCGGTGCTGCTCTGCAGCACGGCGGTCACGCCCAGCCCGGCGGCGAAGGCGGAGGCGCGGTTGCGCAGCGCGTTGCCGAGCAGCGCGCGCAGTTTGGCCCCGAAGGCGCGCTGCACGCCGGTCTGCACCATGTGCACGCCCCACAGCAGCAGCGCGACGGCACCGGCCAGGTCAATCAGGGTAAGCGGAAAGTCCATTGCAGGCCCAGTTCTTCAACGCGGCGGGAACATCGAAGGCTTGCGGCGAAAATTCAAGAACGCTTAACGAATGCACGGAAAACATTTGCGCTCCCGCGGCCGACCCGGCGAACGGGGCACTATTCCTTTGACAAATCGCATCGAAAATCATCCCATGCGCCCGGCGGATTGCTGAAGCGCGGCCGCTGATCCAAGGCCACGGGATTCCGGCGGAACGATGGCGTTCGTGACGCTGCCGCACGGGTGAGGGACGGCAATGAGCGCAAGTGCAAGCTTCGATTCACTCACATTATCGTATCGTCCCGTGATCGTCGTGCAAAACCAGACCGTCAATGTGCGGCAATGCATTGCGGCCAGCACGCTGATTTCTTCGGTCAGTGACCCGAACGGCACCGCGATAACCTACTACGACTTCCGCGACGACGGCGGCGACGGCGGTTATCTCAACCTCAACGGGGTGATTGAGCCGGACCGGGTCTGGATCACCGTGAGTGCCGCCAACCTGTCGCATCTGACCTATGTGGGCGGCTCCTCCGCCGGCCACGAGACGGTCGATGTGGCCGCCTGGGACGGCACCAACTGGTCGTACTACCAAACCGCAACCGTCACGACCAAGGCCATCGGCCTGCCCGTCATCGTGGTCCAGAACCAAGCGGTCGATACCAATGCCTCGATCGCCGCCGGCTCGCTGATCGCCTCGGTGAGCGATCCGAACGGCTATGCGATCGCCTCCTACGAATTCCGCGACGACGGCGCCGGCGGCGGCCACTTCGCCCTGAACGGGGTGCAGCAGGCGAGCGGAACGTGGATCACCGTGGCCGCCGCATCGCTGTCGCAACTGGCCTATGTGGGCGGCGCCTCGGCGGGCAGCGAAGCGGTCGATGTCGCGGCCTGGGACGGCACCAGCTGGTCGTACTACCAGACCGCGACCATCACCACCAAGGCGGTCCTGCCGGCCATCGTCACGGTCGCGGACGCGACGGTCGGCACCGGCGGCACGCTCGCGGCCGCGACCCTGATCACCTCCGTATTCGACCCGAACAACTACGCCATCACCTCCTACCAGTTCCGCGACGACGGCGCCGGCGGCGGCTATTTCACCCTCGGCGGTGTGCAGCAGGCGGCCGGGTCCTGGATCACCGTGGCCCCCGCCGGCCTGTCGCAACTGCAATACGTGGGCGGCCCCGCCGCCGGCAGCGAAGCCGTCGAGGTGGAAGCCTGGAACGGCCATGTCTGGTCCGCCGCCGCGACCGCCACGGTCATCACCAAGGCCGCCAACGGCAACTCCGCGCCGGTCCTGGTCGCGGCCAACCAGTCCGTCATCGCCAACCAATCGATCGCTGCCGCCACCCTGATCGCATCGGTGAGCGACCCGAACCACCTGACGCCGACCGCCTACGAGTTCCTCGACCTGGGCCAGGACCCCGGCTACTTCATCCTCAACGGCGTCCGCCAGGCCAGCGGCAGCTGGATCACGGTCAGCGCCGCCAATCTCGGGCAACTCCTCTACGTGGGCGCACCGACACCCGGCACCGACACGGTCGACCTGGCCGTCTGGGACGGGCTGAGCTGGTCGAACACCGCCGTCGCCACCGTCACCACCCAGGCGGCCCCCACGCAGCGCCCGGTGCTGGTGGCCCAGAACGAAACCGTCACCGCCGGCGGTTCGATCCAGGCCGCCTCGCTGATCGCCTCGGTGACCGATCCGAACGGCCTGGCGATCACCTACTACGAATTCCGCGACGACGGCGCCGGCGGCGGCCACCTCGCGCTGGCTGGCGTGCAGCAGGCGGCGAATACCTGGATCACCGTCGGCGCGGGCCAGTTGTCGCAACTGACCTACGTGGGCGGCGCCTACGCCGGCAGCGAACCGGTCGATGTGGCGGCCTGGGACGGCTATAACTGGTCGTACTACCAGACCGCGACCGTCACCACGCGGGCCGGCAGCCCGGTCCTGACGCTGCAGAACCAGGCGGTCGCCATCGGCGGCACCCTGCCGGCCTCGCAGCTCATCGCCTCGGCGAGCGAGCCGGGCGGCACCATCACCGCCTACCAGTTCCGCGACGACGGCGGCGACGGCGGCTATTTCACCCTCAACGGCGTGAAGCAGGCCACCGGCACCTGGATCAGCGTCAGCGCCGCGGCGCTGCCCGGGCTGCTCTATGTCGGCGCGCCCGCCGCCGGCAGCGAGCAGATCGAGGCGATGGCCGGCGACGGCACGCTGTGGTCGGCCGACGTCATCGCCACCGTCACCACGCAGGCCGGAACGCCGGCCAACCCGGTGCTCGCCCTGCTGGGGAATGCGAACATCAAGGCGGACGCGACCACCTGGATCGTCAACAATCAGCTCAGCTACACGGGCATGCTGACGATCCTTGAGAACGTCGCCGCCCGCGGCGCGGTCACCCAGCAGGAACTGGCCGACCTGAAGACCATCGTCGCTCATTTCAACACCAGCAACGGCATCAAGGTCTCGTCCTACCTGGCCTACATCGCCAATGCCGTGGTCAACGGCGACCCCGCGAACGCTTATTGGACCGGCGGCACGACCTCCCCGGTCAGCCTCGGCAACCTCGCCGTCGGCAGCAGCGCGACCAAGCTGAATGAGCTGATCGGCAAATGGTTCCTCGGCACCGATCTGCCGGAACCGCTGTTCTACGGCGGTGTCACCGGCGTCTATTACGCCGACACAAACCCAATATTCGGCTCCGCCGGCTTGCCTGATGTCAACGACATCAACCAGGGCGACCTGGGCGACTGCTACCTCCTGGCCTCCCTGGCCGAGGTTGCCCAGGACGATCCCGCGACGATCCAGTCGATGTTCATCGACAACGGCAACGACACCTGGGGTGTGCGGTTCTACATCAACGCCCAGCCCGTCTACGTCACAGTCAACGATTACCTTCCGGTCTATGCCGGCACGACCACGCTGTGCGGCAACAGCGCCACCGACATCTGGGGCTGCCTGGTCGAGAAGGCCTATGTGGAGCTGAATGCGGAGCCGAACTTCCTGGAGCATCCCACCGGCAACAACTACCTGCTGATCCAGGGCGGCTGGGCGGACCCGATCACCCAGGTCACCGGCAAGAGCGTCACTTCCTATGATTCCAGCCGCTATTCCGCGGCGGCGTGGAACGCCCTGCGGACGTCGATCGCCACCGCGATCGAGAGCGGCGAGGAGGTGGATTTCGCCTCGTTCGGCAATACCACCATTGCCGGCAAGATCGCCTTCGACAGCCAGCACATGTATTCCGGCATCGGCTACGACAACGCCACCGGCGAGTTCATCCTGCGCAACCCGTGGGGCACCGCGGCCGGCCAGACCTGGCTGACCGAATTCGAAGCCACCATGTCGGACCTTTACAAAGTGGACGGCGT
>CAIMEK010000774.1 GCA_903839965.1 uncultured Acetobacteraceae bacterium
ACCTCACCTATGTCGGCAACCGCGCCATGGCGGTCTACCGGCTGCCGCTGAACGAGGTGGTGTTCGACTTCCACGACCGGCTGAAAAGCGTCAGCCGCGGCTACGCCAGCTTCGACTACCACCTCGACGGCTACGCCGAGGGCGAACTCGTCAAGATCGCCATTCTCGTCAACCAGGAGGCGGTGGACGCGCTGTCGTTCATCGCCCACCGCAGCCAGGCCGAAAAACGCGGCCGGGCAATCTGCGAACGGCTGAAGGAGCTGATCCCGAAACAGTTGTTCAAGATCGCCATCCAGGCCGCCATCGGCGGCCGGGTGATCGCGCGGGAAACCATCGGCGCGCTGAGCAAGGACGTCACCGCGAAGTGCTACGGCGGCGACATCACCCGCAAGCGCAAACTTCTGGAAAAACAAAAGGAAGGCAAAAAACGGATGCGCCAGTTCGGCAAGGTGGAAATCCCCCAGACCGCCTTCCTGGCGGCCCTGAAAATGGACGCTTGACGCCAGCCGTGGCCGAACCATCGAAGCCCGGCCCCGCCTCGACGGCGCCGATTTCACAGTCTTGAACCGCGCATTAAATCAACACGCATAAAACCCGCGTTTTATGATTGACACCGTCGCAGTATGTGGTTTAGGAAACCTACGTTACGTGAGGATCATTGGGAGCCACACCGTGCGCGCAGCCCTCGCCCCGACCAGCCGCCGAACTGCCCGAATGCGGGCCGGCCGCTGTTGTCGCCCCGGCGCCTGACCGCACCCGCTTCCCCGTTCCCTCCGCCACAGAAGGCACCGCCGGCCCCGCGCCGCGGTGAGCCGCTCATGTTCCAGTCCCATGTCATCGACATCGATGGTGTCTTCGTCGGCGCCGCCGTGCGCCTGCACGAGGGCTACCGCTTCGTCGCCACCGACCTGCGCCTCGAGGAAATCGACGGCAGCCTCTGGCCGTCGCTGGACGACGTGCGCCGGGTCGCCCGCGCCCGCGTGCAGGGCCGCGGCTACCCCGCGCGGCAGTAGCGCCGCAAGACGTCGCGCGGTCGGGTCAGTTCCCGACCGTGCAGGTCTTCTTCAGCTCCTTGCACACCCGCATCACCGCCGCCACCGTCCGTGCGGTCGGGGAGTCGGGGCTGGGGGGCGCGGACCCGAAGATGATGAGCTGCGACACCTTCTCGCTCAGGGTCTGCACGCTGAGCGTCACCCGGTCGTTGCCCTCGGCCACCTCCATGCGGCGCTGGGTGGCGTCGTCGGTCAGCACCTTCACGGCCGGGTTGGCGCGGGCGAGTTGCTGGGCCTTGGCGTAGACCCGCGCCGCCGGGGCGTCGAGCACCACCGTGGCGACGTTCATCGCCGGCTGGCCGCCCTGGCTGCTCTGCTGCATGTGCTCCACCTTGCCGAGCACCTTGCGGGCAACGAACACCCATTGCGCGTCGGCATGTTGGATCGGAACGGCGATGAAAACGGTGCCCGCCAGCACCAACAGCGTGATCAAACGGCGCATGCCGGCCTCTCCTGCGTTGCCGCTATGCCGGTACATCGTTGCGGCCCGGCCGACAAGTCCTCGTCACACCCGCCCCGCGACCGCGGCCAGCAGCACCGCCAGCCGATCGCCGAGGCCGCGCGGGCCAGGCGGGGCATCGGGCCGGCGCAGGTCGCGCCGCGCCA
>CAIMEK010000775.1 GCA_903839965.1 uncultured Acetobacteraceae bacterium
GCATCGTGGACGAGACAGGACGCAGGCTGTGGCGCGGCCAGTGCGCCACAGACCCAGGGCAGATCGAGCGGTTGGTGAGAGGGCATACGGGAGAGGACGCCAGTATCGGCGTCGAGACCGGCCCCATGACGCCCTGGCTTGTGCATGAACTGCGCGCACGAGAGCTCAACGTGATCTGCCTTGACGCCCGGCATGCCAGCGCCGCGCTCAAGATGCAGATGAACAAGACCGACCAGAACGACGCTGAGGGCCTGGCGCAGATCATGCGGACGGGATGGTATCGGCCGGTGCACGTGAAGTCGCTTGACGCCCACCGGGCGCGTGCCCTGCTCGGCGCCAGGGCGCAGCTCGTCGGCATGACGACGCGGCTGTCGAACCACATCCGGGGGGTGCTGAAGACATTCGGGATGCTGCCAGGCGCGATGCGCGGTCTGCCGTTCGACCGGCGGGTTGAAGAGTTGCTCGTCGACCGCGACGACCTGACACCGATCGTCGGGCCCATGCTGACCGCCTGGCGACAACTGCGCGAGCAGATTGCCGCCTTCGACAAGGCAGTACGCGCCTTGGCCAAGGCTGACCCGACGTGTCGCCTGCTGATGAGCGTGCCCGGCATCGGGGTCCTGTCCGTGCTGGCTTACGTGAGCACGATCGAGGACCCGGCGCGCTTTGCCCGATCACGGTCGGTGGGCGCGCACATGGGATTGACGCCCAGGCAGTACCAGTCGGGCGAGGTGGACCGCAGCGGCAGGATATCCAAGTGCGGTGACACGCTGGCGCGGACGCTGCTGTACGAGGCGGCCGTCGTGATCCTGACGCGAGTCAAGCGGGCTTCAAGCCTGAAGGACTGGGCGCAGGTGATCGCGAAGCGGTCCGGCCCCGGCAAGGCGCGTGTCGCGTTGGCCCGCAAGCTGTCGGTGATCCTGCACAGCATCTGGCGGTCCGGCGAGCCGTTCCGCTGGTCGGAGCAGCCACAGCCCGCGGGCGCCTGACCAAACCTTGACGAGATCCATCCGGACGGCAGTGCGGATGTGAGGGTTGCCCGCCAGGGCGAGGGTGCAGGCTGGCTGCGAGGGAGGCCGTTGGGCCGCGTGGTTTCCACGAGAGCCCGTTGTGGACATTGCAGCGCCTGTGCTTCGGACCGGATGTTGCGGCGGCAGACGTCGACCGCGGAGAGAACCGTGACCTTGGTACGGCGACAACAGCAGCAAGCAAGAAGCAGTTGACAGAGGAGGCGCGATTAGAGAACGGCCCTCTCGATGCAAGGGGTCTGCGGAAGAAAATCTGATCTGGTGCGAGAGCGATCGTGTGTCCGGCCTGTTTGGCGCGGCACCCTGGCCGCTGGCCCAGATGGGTTCCGCGATCCACACCCAAACGCATTAGCGGCCTCGAAGGCCTCCGCCCTACACGGGTTCCGTGGATCGTCGGATCGACCGATGATCATCTTTTTCCTGTCAGCCCTTCACCCGGCGGCAACGCAGATCAGGCCGCCGCCCGGAACGGACGATACGGCTGATCCCGC
>CAIMEK010000776.1 GCA_903839965.1 uncultured Acetobacteraceae bacterium
CAGTAAGATAGATCGTCCAGTGGACCAGTCATCCACCGGGGCATCGCGCGATGCTCCCTCAACGGGAGATACCGTGATGCGGATTTTGTCCAAGCGTCAGCTCAAGGAGCTCGTCCTGTACAGCCCCCAGCACATCCAGCGACTCGAACACGCCGGAACGTTTCCCCGCAGACTCCGTCTCGGGAACGGTCCGCGTTGTCGGGTCGGGTGGATCGAGGAGGAGGTCCTCGACTGGCTGCAAGAGCGTATCACGCGGCGGGACAAACCCACCGATGCTTCCCGGCCGAGCTAGGGGAGCGGGGGCCGGGATCCAATCCGGCCCCCTTTCCCATGGGGATACGGATAGGGATGGCGTATCCCCCTCCTGTATCCCCGTCCTGATCTCAGATCATGGCGGTCCATAGTTGCTCATTGCGCTGCGAGATTTTGTGCTTTGTCACGGCGCGACTCTGATGCTACGAATCCAAGTTCTCGCTCGCCTCCATATGTATTTCGTCTCGCTCGAAACATGACTCCTGAGTTACCACCACAGGCTATATTGCTGGCCATCCATTTCAAACGGGCATTGTAGCGAACGTCAACGGCTATTAGGAACTCTGATACGGCGGCCTGCGGGCCCTTCTGCTAAACGCCACCTGAGTGGTGTTGCGTTGGTTGAAGACAACAAGGCGCATCCGTGCGAGACTGTGGCTGGAAGGCCTCCTGCCGGCTCCCGGATGAACTCACCGTTGCAAGGCGCCCGGGCCGATGTATCCTGGCCTACCATCCGGGACGGAATTTCTGTGCCAAAATTGGATCAAATTCACATAACTAGTTGACATGGAACGTAAAAAAGAGCTGAGCCCCGAGGGACGCGGTATACATCGTGGAATGTAACCTGGATCTGCTCGTGGCGTCTCTGGTCGGCGGGGAGCGGGATCGCTGCTTGGTGCTGGTCAGAGAGATGATCGCCCAGGGGCATCAGCCGGCGGAAATCGTCACTGACGGCATCGAGGTCGCAATGGCGACGCTCGACCGCAAATGCACCGCTGAACAATTCAATTTGCTGGAAATCATGTTGGCCGGGCGTGCGGTGATGGCGGTGACGCAATTGCTGTTCCCTGGTGGTATCGATCGGCCCAACCCCCGCGCCAGTATCGTTGTGGCAGTTCTTGAGGGCGATATCCACGATATCGGTAAATCCATCATCAAGATCCTGCTGGTCGGTGCCCATTTCAAGGTGATCGACTGTGGTAAAGACGCACCGGTTGCCGCCGTGATCAAGGCCGTTGCTGAAAGTGGGGCAGTGGCAGTGTGCGTCAGCAGCCTGATTTCCAGCGTCATTCCACTGGTACGAGAGGTAAAACCAAAACTGCGCGCCGCCGGACTCAGCCATGTCAAGGTATTGGCCGGCGGGGCGGCGCTCAAACAATGCTCAGCCGGTACCTTGGGCGTGGATTTCGTTGGCCAAACCGCCTTCGACGCCGTCAATTACGTCGGCGCCTTGCTGGACGGCATCCATGCTGCCCATTGAACGACTACGGCGCACCATTGCGCACCAGTCCTGCGATCGCCCGCCGGTGATTCCTCAGATCTTTGCCCATGCTGCCAACGTGGCCGGCAGGAGCGTGGACGAGTATCTGGCATCGTCGGCCACTGCCGCCGAATGCCAGTTGGCGGCGTGGCGTCACTACGGGCTTGATGCGGTTTTCGCCGTGCTCGACCTTACGGTCGAAGCCGAGGCGCTGGGCGGCACGGTGGTCCACCGTCACGGAACTTACCCAACGATCTCCGTTCCGCCCTTCACGCCTGATCGCGACTTTCCTCAACTGGCGCTGCCCGATCCTGCAACGGCCGGGCGCATGCCGGAGGTCGTCGACATGGTCGCCCGACTGCGGGCCGGTATCGGGGATGCCGCCGCGCTGGTCGGCCTGGTCCAAGGCCCTTTGACCATGGCGGTACAGCTTGTGGGCATGGAGCGCACACTGTTCCTGGCTGTCGATGAAACGAATCGTTTCGTTCATCTGCTGAATTACGCCACCCAGATCTCCAGAAACTTCGGGCTGGCCCAGTTGGCGGCGGGTGCGGACATAGTACTGGTGTTTGAGCCGGCGGCCTGCCCGGAAATCGTGCCGGCAGGCATGTTCCGCGAGATGATCGGCCCACGGGTGGCTCATCTGGCCGCCGCTTTCAAGCGGGCAGAGGCCAAGGCCAGTTGGCTGCACATCGCCGGGCAGACCGCCGCGATCCTGCCCCTTTATTCCGCATTGGGCATTGATATTGGCAATGTCGATTACTGCGTGGACCTCGACAAGCTGCGCGATACCCTGAGCGAAAACACGCTGTGTCTGAACGGCAACATCAAACCGTTGAGCTTCGTTACCGATGATGCGGATAGCATTCGTCAGGCGGCCGACGCGCTGTTGGCCAGGTTCGACGGTCGTGGTGGCTTCATCTTGTCTTCGGGATGCGAAATACCTCCAGAGGCCGATGAGGCCAACGTCGCGGCGATGGTCGGCGCCGCCCGGCTTTGGCGTAGCGGCCAACGTTGATGGGCACGGCGCCACCTTGCCATATCGGAGTTCGTTGCACAGGCCAACCGGACGACGAGGTGCGGCAAATCGCCTTTGTCCCCGGCTTCACATTGCGCGATATTCTCAACAGCAGCAGCCTGCGGGTCCGCTCGGCCTGCGCTAGTATTGGCGCATGCGGGCTGTGTCGTGTACGTATCGATACCGGTCGCGCCGGGCCGCCCACACCGGCGGAATTCATGCACCTTGGCGAAGATGCGATTGCTGAGGGAGTACGCCTCGCTTGCCTAGTTGTTCCCGAAACAAGTTTGGACGTCACGGTTCTCTTGCCGGCGCGGCCATCACCCTGGCGCTCTCCGATCCTCGGTCCCTATCGGCCGAGCTATCCCATCTCCGTCAGGGCTGTCCAATCCGATGCGCGTCTCGGCGTAGCCGTGGACCTGGGCACGACGAACATAACGGTGGGAATCTGCGATCTCACGGGGGGACGACGGATCGCTGTGCGGACGGGCCGCAATCCCCAGACAGGCCTTTGCTCCGACGTGATCGGCCGCCTGCATATAGCCGCCGGGTCGGCATCTCAGCGAAGGCAGATGCAGAGCCTGGCGGAACAGGGCATCCGCGATGCCCTGCTCGATCTGCTGTGCGGAGAAGGATTGCCGTCACATTCGGTGGCGCGGCTGCGCGTGGTTGGCAACACTGCGATGCTGGCGCTTCTTTGTGGAGCCGACCCACAGCCCCTATTGGAACCGAAGCGATGGCGCCACTTGCTCGATGGTGATGGATTTCTCCATCCGGGCCTGGTCCGTTTGCTCGACCTTAATCCCGGCACCGATGTCGCTTTGGTTCCGGCACTGGGCGGGTTTATCGGCTCGGACCTCATCCTGGGAGTCGTCCACACCCGGATGCTGGAACAGGCGCCGCCCACCGCCCTGATCGATTTCGGCACGAACTCCGAGATCGGGCTGTGGGATGGCCAGCGCTTGTGGGTGACTGCGGCGGCGGGTGGCCCAGCCTTCGAGGGAGCCGGCATTGGCTGCGGCATGGCGACCGAAACGGGCGCGGTTCATCACCTGTTTCGTTCTCACGATGGCGTTTGGCAGGCCGAATGTTTGGCGGATGGACCGGTCGCCGGTATTTGCGGTTCCGGCCTTATCGACCTGTTGGCGCACTTGATCAAAGGGAACGAAATCGACGAGCGCGGCTGTCCGCGAATCCATCCGCTCGAAGTCGATCTGGCCGGCCGCCGCTTTTCTGTCGCCAAGGCTGACATCGACATGCTGCAACGGGCCAAGGCCGCCATTGCCGCGGGTCTGGAAACCCTGACCCGCCGCGCCGGCATCTCGCTGCGAGATATTCGGGACGTGCATGTGGCTGGCGCCTTCGGACTTCATCTCAATCTGGTCAACGCCATAGGTATCGGGCTGCTGCCTGAAATCCCGGTCGAACGATTCCATCTGGCTGGCAATACCGCACTGTCCGGTGCCATCGACATTATGCTGTCGCCGGCGGCCGAAGCGGCGCTACGCATGGTACGGGACAAGACGAGACTGATAAACCTTTCGATGGAGCCCGAATTCGACGATCTGTTTGTCGATCGCCTTTTTCTTCGTCCCTTCACCGGCGGGCACAAGGGATGACCCTGGCTTACGACCGCTTCGCCCCGAATGACTGTGCTCGTGCGTTTATGCGCACGGCCCAGTATATGGCCGCAATGCTGCCAGGGGCGAAGGTTCTTGAGGAAGCCCGCCAAGTAGTCCACACGGCGTTCGCCGCCGACACCGTCGGCTTCCTGCCGCATGGCCTCGTCGGCGATCTTACCGCCCTGGGCGAGGTCGCTGCGGATGTCCAGGCCACAATTCTCGATATGGTTGCGCAGGTCCGTGACAGCGGATTCATGAGCACGGAAACCACCTTGGTCCCGCATCCGGCCGTCTGGATCGCGCTGCCGGTGACGGTGCGCGGCCGGGAAGAGACGGTCATGCTGGTCGGCTTTGACGGCGAAAATGAGCCGCCACATTATCTTCTTGAGGCAATGCTTGGGGTGGCCGCCCTGGTCAGCTCGGCGCTGGAACGCCAATTGACCGATCTCGATCTGCGAGAATCGGCAAACAACAGGCGCCTTATTCTCGATGCTGTCGGCGACGGTATTTGCAGCGTGGATGCCGCCGGGATCTTCACCTTCGCCAACAGGGCAGCCCTCGATATCCTCCGCAGCACCGAACAACAGTTGATCGGCGTTCCGGCTGTCAAACTCGTTGTTAAACAGGAAAGTTGCAGCGCCGTACTATGCGCTGACAAAGTCAGGCGTGAGGTCGCTTTGCGCCGTCGCGACGAGACCACATTCCCCGCCGAATTGGTTTGCGTCCCTATCGTTAGCCAAGGCCAGACGGCCGGGCTGGTTGTCACCTTCGCCGATATCAGCGAAAGGAAAGCCAAAGAAGCCCAACTTCGCCGCCTGACCGACGACTTGGCGGCACGCCTGCGCGAGAACGAAGATCTGGTGGCGCGCGTGCGCGAGGAAGTGGCGGCGCGAGAGGCGGCACAGGCGCACGCGGCCCACGCAGAGCGGATGCAAGCGCTCGGCCAGTTGGCTGGCGGCATCGCGCACGACTTCAACAATATCCTACAGGCGGTCGAGGGAGCGGTTTCGCTGATCGAACGCCGACCGGAAAATGAAACTGCCGTTCGCCGACTCGCGCGGCTCGCCAGAGAGGCGGTCGAACGGGGCGCCTCCATCACGTGCCGTCTGCTCGCGTTCGGCCGCCGCGGCGATCTGCGCGCCGAAGCGCTGGATGTGACCGCCCTGTTGAGCGGCCTGCGTGAAATACTCACCCACACCCTAGGGGCCGTGGTCGAGGTGCAGGTCATATCGGAAGGCGGTCTCGCACAGATCTTTGCTGACAAGGGGCAGCTTGAGACGGTCCTCGTCAATCTCGCCACGAATGCGCGCGATGCAATGCCAAAAGGCGGCCGGCTGACGCTCCGCGCTGAGACCGAGGTCGTCTCTTCGGACGGCCTGGAGCACCCGGCTGGACTTTTGCCGGGGCGCTATGTACGGCTCGCTATCGCTGACACCGGCATCGGGATGGACGCGGCCACACTCGCGCGCGCGGTTGAACCATTCTTTACGACCAAGGCACTTGGCGTTGGAACTGGGCTGGGCCTGTCAATGGCCAAGGGGTTCGCCGAACAGTCGGCCGGTGCCATGGAGATTGTGAGCCACCCGGACCGGGGTACCACGATTACGCTATGGCTGCCCGAGGTTGGTTCTAACAGAACCCCCGATGCGGTGGCGCCGAAGATCACGGCTGACGCAGCAGCAGGCGAAACCAACGGAGCGATGACATCCGCTCGGCTGCTTTTAGTGGACGATGAGGATCTCGTACGGGAGATGCTCGCAGAAGCGTTGGAGGATGCCGGCTTCGTTGTGCCGGTCGCCGCCAATGGGACCGAGGCGCTCACCCTACTCGCCTCGGGAGAGGTGGTGGACGCCCTCGTCACGGACCTCTCCATGCCGGGCATGGACGGCATCGCCCTCATACGCGCCGCACAGAAAATCCGTCCCGGGCTGCCCGCGGTGCTGCTGACAGGTTACGCCGGTGACAGCGCCGCCCTGGCAGTGGGCGAGGCTATCCCCGGCGTCTATTCGCTGCTGCGCAAGCCGATCCACATTCGTGATCTCGTTGATCGGGTTCAAGCCCTGCTGGCGGTTCGGAAGAACGGCTGAGCGCGCTCGTCACTACGCTGCGTGCCTGACCCTGCCAGAACCTGCAAGCGTTGCTCGCAGCGGTCTGGCACCGGCACCGTGATGCGCTGCACCCTCGCCGGACCCCGTTGTGAATTTGCGTATCCTCTCCAGTCCCGCCGGCTCAACGAGGCCAAGGGGAGGTAGGGGAGCGGGTGCCCGGACGGTTTTATACCAGCGGCCCGAAATGCTGACTCTTCCGGCATTTCGGGCCGCTGGTATGGCGCGCGGGGTTGGTGGGGCGGCCGCGCGCAAAACAAAGAGTCATACCGGCGGACGTTGACCCACCCTTACGGGTCAACACTTAGGGCCGCTGGTATTATATAGTCCCCACATGCAGGGATGACTTAAGGAACTGATAGAATGCATTGAGGATCGGGCCGGCCGAGCGTCCACATGAGACTAGGGATGGCCTGAGTAGCCATATCAAGCAACAATCGTGCCGAAATATTGTCCCCACCTCTGGTCGGATGCGGAAAGAACGTCTATTATCCCCATCTTGCGACTTGGCGCCGTTCAGGGCGGCCGAGCATCTCCTGCGAAAGGATGACGATGAGCGAGAGCATTGAGGTGGGCCAGCAGCTGGAGCTGACAGCCCAGATTGTGGCCGCCTATGTGGAGCACAACGAGGTCGCGTCGGATGCGTTGGCGGGATTGATCCGTACTGTGCATGCCACGCTCGCTGGTGTGCAGAAGCCGGTCGTGATCGCCGGGAAACCGGAACCGGCAGTGTCGGTGAAGAAGTCGGTCTTCCCAGATTTCATCATTTGCCTGGAGGATGGCAAGAAGCTGTCGATGCTGAAAAGGCATCTGGCGAAGGGCTACGGTCTGACACCAGCGCAGTATCGCGAAAAGTGGGGCCTGCCGCACGACTACCCTATGGTCGCGCCCAACTACGCTGCGCGCCGCTCAGTGCTCGCGAAACAGATCGGCCTCGGTCAGAGGCCGAAGGCTGCCGAACTTGCACCGACGCCGGCCGCGCAGAAGGCACGCGGCCGCCCGCGCAAGGCCGTCGTGGGGGCCTGACGTGGAGAGGAGACCCCTCGAAAACTTCCCATCGGCAGTTCAGTAAGAGTCCGTCCGGAAAGTTCATAGTGGGTTGCAAAGCTTTCGCAGCATCAGGCGGATTGATGCAAGCTGGAGGAATGCCAAGGCATTGCGGCTGAGGTTCTCGAAGTCCTTGGCGAGGCGGCGGCAGCGATTGAGCCAGGCCAAGGTACGCTCG
>CAIMEK010000777.1 GCA_903839965.1 uncultured Acetobacteraceae bacterium
CGCTTTCCACCACCGCCAACTTTTCCAAGACCTACCTGCCGCCGATCTAGCCATGACCGGGCAGGGGGACCGCTCTTTGGCCCGCCTGCCCGCGCATGATCTCCATCGTGCCAATGCCGTCGGCGCTCAGCAACACGATCTGCGACCGCCATGCGTGCTTCTGCGGCGTGTCGCAATCCGCCACCATCTTGTCCAGACGCGCTCGATCCCCAGGCGAGAGCTGGAAGGTCACCCCGGTCCTCATCGGACCCGACTCGCCTATCTCGCCGCCTCAGGAAATCCCCTGTCTCGGCCAAAACACCAACTGGCCGTTGCCGCGCGATAGTTCTGCGCGATCAGTCGCCCCGCCCACGTCGAGGCAACCATGGAGGGGACGCCTCCTGATGGGGCCGTTGCTTGACAGATTTCCGCGGGACGGTGGTGGAGCTGAGGGGAATCGAACCCCTGACCTCCTCATTGCGAACGAGGCGCTCTCCCAATTGAGCTACAGCCCCGTCCCACGCGGCAGGCGGAACATGCGCAGGCGAGCCGGCCAAGTCAAGCGGAAGGCCCCCGGACCTAGCGGCGCTCCAGCAATGCCCGCGCCGCGTCGTGCAGGGCGGCGCGGCCGGCATCGCGGAAGTACAGCATATGGCCGCCCGGCGTGACCAGAAGGCGCACGCGGTCGGGCGCGCCGATCTGCGGCAACTGCGCCAGCAGCAGCTTGGTGGCGAAATACGGCGTCACCAGGTCGTCGCGTCCATGCGCCACCAACACGCGTAGATCAGGGTCGAGCGCCAGGGCAACCCGCAACTGGCGCACCGAGTCGGGCGGTTGCGGCCCGCGCCCCCAGTCCCAGGCGCGCGCCACGTCCTCGTTCAACAGCTGGTATTCGCCCTCGGGCTGCCAGCCCAGGGTGCGGTAAAGGGCCAGCATGCCGCTGGTCAGCGGCGCGCGCAGCCCGTCCAGCAGGGTGTCGGGCTGAACGTTCCGGGCCGCTTCGGGGGCAGCGTCGGGCGAGGCCACCGTGGCGTCATAGGCGCTGGCGATTTCGCCGCGGACCCGTTCGCGCTGGAAGGTGCGCATGTCGACCCGCCCGGCGAGGCGGCGCACCAGTGCGGGGTCCAGCCCGGTCAGCGCCACGACGTGCGTGGTCAGCCGGTCGACCGCCGCCGCGTCGCGCGGCCCGCGCAGCAGGTCGGCGATGAATTCGCCGGCGGCATACTGCTCGACCGCCGCCAGGTCGGGTTCCCGCCCGGCCGCCTCGGCGGCCACCGCCGCGAGGCTGGGCAGCCGGCCAACCAGCGCCATCGGATCGGTGCCGAAGGACGTCCAGCCGAAATCGAGCACCGGAGAGACCATGACCAGGGCCCTGACCCCCAGCCCCTCGCCGGTTTGCAGTGCGCGCACCAGGCGCGGGCCGCGGAATCCGCCGTAGCTCTCGCCCACGACCAGCCGCGGCGAGGCGGTTCGGCCCTGCTTTACGGTCCATCGCCGGGCAACCTCGGCGAGCGGCGGAATGTCGCCGGCGACCGAATAGAAACGGCGCCGGAGTTCGTCGGCCCCGGTGGCGAGCCGGCTGAAACCGGTGCCGGGCGGGTCGATGAACACCAGGTCGGTGAAATCCAGCCAGGTTTCCGCGTTGGCCACCGGCACCGGCGAGGAAGACGGTCCCGGCGTTCCCCCCAGCGCCAGCCGCCACGGACCCAGCGCCCCCAGCTGCAGCCAGGCCGAGGAGGCCCCCGGCCCGCCGTTCACCGTGAACGCCACCGGCCGGGTTTGCGGGTCGGCGTCATCCAGCGTGTAGGAGGTATAGGCGATATCGGCCTGCGGCTTGCCCTGGGCATCGGTCAGGCGGAACGAGCCGGCGGTGGCGGTGAAGTGCAGCGTGCGCCCGGGCAGCGTCAGCGTCTGGTGGGTGACGCTGTCCGCCGGCAGCGAGGCACGCGCCTCGGCGGCTTCCGCCCGCGCCGCCTCGGGCCTGCCCGCCTCCGCCCGCGCGGCCGGTTGGGCGAAGCAGGGGGTGGCGAACAGCAGGGCGGCCAGCAGTGAGACGATGCGCATGAACCTCTCCGTCGCGGCAGGCGCCGACTATCGTCCGCGCCGCGCGACGCCGCCAGTGCCGCTCTCGCGCGCACCTGGACCGATTTCAGGCAGGCTGAAATCGGTCTAGTCCTATTTTGGCGAGCAATTCCGCCAGCCCGCGGATCGCTCCGCGATTCCGCCTCGCGGAACGCAGTGCGATTCCGCTCAAGCTGGCATTGCTCTACCCGGCGGATTTCAGCTCCGCCCAGGGGGTCAGGGCATAGCGTTCCACCGCCGCCGCGTCGAAGTTGAACCCCAGGCCCGGCCGCTGCGCCAGCAGGATGTTGCCGCCGCGCACCTCCAGCTGCGTATCCACCAGCCGGCGGAAGTTCAGCACCTGGTCGTCGGGGAAGAACTCCACGTAGCGCGCGTTTGGCGTCGCGGCGACCAGATGGGCGTGCAGGTCGTGGAACCAGTGCGGCAACACGGTGATGCCGAAACTCGACGCCGTGGCGGCGATGCGGCGGAATTCGGAGATGCCGCCGCACACGCAGGCGTCGGTCTGCAGGATGATCGCGGCGTTCTGCTCCATCAGTTCCCGGAAGCGCCAGCGCCCGGCTTCGATTTCGCCGGTCGCGATGGGAACGGCCGTCGCCGCCGACAGCCGGGCGTGGTTCTCGATATCGTCGGGGCTGAACGGCTCCTCGATGTAATACGGGTCGTATTCTTCGTACATGCGCACGAAGCGCAGCGCGGTCGGCAGATCCGACCAGGCATTGTTGGCGTCCAGCATCAGGATCACATCGGGACCGATGCGTTCGCGTACGGCGGCGATGCGCGCTTCTTCTTCCCTCAGGTTGCCCTTGCCGATCTTCATCTTGACCGCGCTGAAACCGGCCTTGACGTAGCCGGCCATTTCCTCGGCCAGATCCTCGGGCGTTTTGCCGGCGACGAAATAGCCGCCGCTGGCATAGGCCGGCACGCTCTCGCCGTGCACGGCGCCCAGGAACTTGTACAACGGCAGCGCGGCGGCGCGGGAATTGCGGTCCCACATCGCCGTGTCGAGCGTGCTGAGCGCGCGCATGACCACGCCGGCGCGGCCCTGCAGCAGGGCCTCCTGGTACATCTCCTGCCACAGTCCCTCGACGCGATAGGGGTCCTGGCCGATCAGCACGGGCGCCAGCAGGCCGGATACGGCTTCGACGAACATGCGGCCGCCGGCATTGCCGGCGTAGCAGAAGCCGAGCCCCTTATGGCCGTCGTCGCCTTCCAGCTCGACGATGCCATAATGGCGTTCCTTCACCAGCCGGTTCGACAGCGAGGTCGCGGTATCGAGCGGTATGGCGATGGCGCGGGCGCGGATCGCGGTGATCTTGGTCAAGCTGTTCTTCCTTCTGCCGAAAGGTTGCCGGCCGGCATGGCATGCGGGCGCTGCGAAAGGATGAACCCGCGCGGCCGGTTAATCAACGAACCCGCCGAAGGGGTCCGGCCGCGCCGCTGTTCGTCGTGCCGAGCGCCACGCCGCCGCTGTTCACGGTCGTGTTGAGCGACCGGCCGCCGGAGATGAGCTCCTCGGTGCCGCCCTGGTTCACGACGGTGCCCACGTCCTTCGCGCCGCCGTAAAGCGTGTCGGTGCCGGCCAGCGACGAGCCGACAGCCATGCCGCCGGAGCTGATCGTACTTGTCGTCACGAGGTTCTCCTGGAGTCGTTCTTGCCGGATACGCTCAGCCGCCTTCCGGGCAAATACCCTGATGGTGGAACATTCCGCACGACAATGGCGAAGCGACCGCCGCGGACGTCAGCGACCGCTGGGCGCCCTGCAGCGTCGCGCCGGGTGCGCACCGGCCGCTAAACCGGTCCTTGCAACACGCGACCCCGGAATGCACCATTCCGGCTGCGATCGGCTTCCTCGACCCACAGACGGAGAGTTGCCATGAATTCGGCCAGACGCAGCCTGATCCGGTTGGTTCTTGCGCTTACGCTCCCAATCTCGTGCGGCGCGCTCGCCGCGGCGCCGCAGCGCGAAACCTTTGCGCTCGACGCCCAGGCCAGCGGTGTCGTCGAAACCATCAGCAACATTGCCAACCTGACCGTCGTATCGAAGGACGCCAACGACCTGAAGGCGGAGTACCGGGCCGGCTTCGTGCAGGGCAAGCTGCAGGCCAGGTCCATCCTCGCCGCGCGGGACAACACCTGGGATCTCTCCTACCTGCTGGACCCCGCCCACGCCTTTCCCCGGCAGCGCCAGCCCGCGCCCGACGAACTGCAAAGGGCCGCCCGCCTGTTGAACGGCAACTACGATGCGTTCCTGCGGTATGTGAAGAACCCGGCCACCGACAAGCAAACGGCGTATCAAATGAAACGCCTGCTGTTCCGCATGGTCGGCATCTATCACGGAACAGTCCTCAAGGCTCCGGCCCCGCTCGAATTCTCCGGCAACTGGCTGCCCGATGCGTCCTATTTCAGCAAGGACGAGCTTGTCCTGGGCTACGAGACCAGGAAACTTACCTTCATGGACGTCTACTACGTCAACGCCGCCAATGACATGGGGGATATCCTCGCCAACCTGAAGGAAGCCGGGCTGCCGGCAAGTCACCCGGAAAAATGCTCGGCCTTCCTCAAGCGCAGCGGCCACGAAATCATCCTGACCCACAATTCCTGGTCGGGCTTCCTCTCCCAGACCATGAACATGACGCTGGCCGTCAACAACGACCTGCTGACCGTCAATGCGGCCTCGCCGGGGCTGATCGGCTCGGCCACCGATTTCGGCTACAACAACAAGGGGATGATGTTCAACGAAACCACCCACCGCATGGCCCGCAGCACGGTCAAGCCGGAGGGGCTCTGGATCTTCTGGCGGGCCGCCCTGGCGGAACAGTTCTCCACCTCCATCGACGACTTCTTCCGCTATATTTCGCTCGACAACAGCGGCACCTACCTGAACGGCTACATGCTGGTCGACGTCCGGAGCGGCGAGACCGGCCTGGTGGAAATGTCGTACCGCTGCTTCATCACCTACCGCTCGAACGGCGGGGCCTACACGGTCAGCAGCAAGTCGATGGACGGCAAGCCCTGCGCCACGGACTACGACCCGGAAATGGTCACGCCGGAATATCTCATGGGCATCAACTATCCGGCCTCCCTGCAGGTGCGGGAGGATTTGCAGTCCACCGACAATCGCCCGGCACGGCGCCGCCAGTTCAAGCAATTGCTGCCCGGCGTTGTCGATATTGCCTCGGCCAAGGCGGTGATCACCTACACCGACCCCGCCAATCCGCTTTCCCTGTTCGGCCGCTGGGATCTCGGCTACGGCGAAACCGCCTATCCCAAGATGATTCCCGACGGCTCCATCGACGCCAAGGCCGCCACGGCGTCCATGGCGCGCGCCTTCATGGGGCTGCAGGGCAGGCTGGACATGCAGTCCCGGACCACCGGCTTCTGGATGCGTTTCGCCACCCCCACCGTCAACGGCAGCCCCTTCGTCTGGAGCCGCTCGAACTGGAAGTGGCAGAAGCTGCGCGACGTGCCCGACCGCCTCGACGGCGCGTTCACCCTGATGCCGTTGCACCTGCAATAAGGCTCCAGAAACGCCGGCTGCGGTTTGCCCCTGCGGGCGCCGGCCGTTCGGCCCGCGGGCTGCATGCGCCGGTGCGATTTGCGGTTATGCGCCGGAGCCGAACCGCGGTTCCTGAATGCCTCGGACACCGAGGTTCCTGATGGCAAACAGCGACCCGGCCTGCGGGTCGCGCGCGCGCTCCTCCTCGTTCAACAACACGCTGCCGCTGGTGACGTAGAGAATGTCGAGATCGTCGCCGCCGAAGTTGCACATCGTCGGTGCGCAGGTGGGCAGACGGACAATCCGGTCCAGGCGGCCGGTCGGGTCGAAGCGGCCAAGGGACCAATCATAAATCAACGCACACCAGTAATAGCCCTCGGAGTCGAACGTCGCACCGTCCGTGAACCAGGGCATGCCCCGGGTGGAAAAGAACAGGCGACGGTTGCTGATCGTGCCGGCATCGAGGTCGAAGTCGTAGGCATAGGCGGCTTCGCCATGGGTGTCTCCGATGATCATGGTCCGGTCGTCGGGACTGATGGCGAGTCCGTTTCCGGTGATGAACCCGGTGTCCATCTTGTGGCACGAATGATCCGGATCGAGCCGGTACACCGCGCCGCCGGCGTCCTTCTCGGTGGCACCGCAGGAAACGCACCAGTAGCGCCCGCGCCGATCGATCTTGCCGTCGTTCAGCCGGTTCTCCGGGGTCGCTGCCTCGGGATCGATGATCGTCTTGACCGCCCCCGTCGCCGGGTCGAATTCGCAGAATCCGCGCTTTGTGCCGGCAATGAGGCCGCCATTGCGGTGCAGGGCTATCGAGCCGAACCTCCCGGGCATCGGCCAGGATCGGTAATCGCCATCAGGACCGAGTCGCTGGATCGCGGGGCGCCTTGTGTCGATCCAGTAGAGCGCCCGCTCCAGCGGGTTCCACAGCGGGGATTCGCCGACCATGTCGGGGCCTTTCCGCACCACCTCGATATCGCATTTGCCTTTTCTCACGGCACGCTCCATTTGCTGTTGCACGCCTCAAACCACCAGCCGAACCGACAAAAAGTCGGACGATCACCACTGGATATTATTGCGACTGGTCGCGGCGGACCTGCTGCTGACATAGCCGAACAGGAGAATGACCACGGCGGCCACGACGAGCATCGCCCCCAGTACTCCAAGTGCCAGGGCGAACCCGCCGGTGGCATCCTTGCTTACGCCGATCAGCCAGGGCCCGAAGATCCCCGCCAGTTGCGCCACGGAATTGATCAGCGCGATCGCCACGGCGGCCGCGGTTCCGGTCAGGAAGTAGGTGGGAATGGTCCAGAACACCGGGATCGAGGAGTTGATGCCGACGTTGGCGATGATCAGGCCAATGATCGCGAGGTACGGCATGTCCATGGTGGCCGTGCAGATGAAATAGCCGATTGCCGCGAAGATGGCGCCGATTGCCACCGGGGCAATCCGCTTGCCCAGCGCGTCGGAGAACCTGGTCCACAGGATCATCGAGATGACGGTGATCAGGTAGATGCCGGCCGTCGTCCAACCGACGACCATGTTCGAGGTGGTGAATGTCTTGATGATCTGGGGCATCCAGAAGCCGGCACCGTAGCTGCCCGAGACCAGGCACAACAGGACGATGGCGAGAAGCCCCACCCGGAAATCGACGAACACCTCCCGGAAATGGTATTTGCGGACGACTTCCATTTCCGAGCGTTCACGGTCGAGGTAGTCCTGCAGCCAGGCCGCCTCGTCCGGCGACAGCCATTTTGCGTCGCGCGGCCGTTCCGTCAGATAGAACAGGCAGACGAACCCGACGACGAACGCCGGCATGCCCTCGAGCAGGAACATCCATTGCCATCCGGCAAAGCCGCCGAAGCCATGCGAATATTCCAGCAGGGCGGTGGAGATGGGCGCCCCGATCAGGCTGGACGCCGGTGAAGCCACCATGAACAGGCCGATCACCCTGCCGCGGTAGGATTTCGGGAACCAGTGGCTCAGGTAGAAGATTACCGCCGGGAAAAAGCCGGCCTCGGCCACCCCAAGCATGAAGCGCACGGTATAGAGGCTTACTTCGCCGCTGACGAAGGCCATGCACATGGAGATTATGCCCCATGTCACCATGATCCTGGCGATCCACCGCCTGGCCCCGACCTTCACCATCACCATATTGCTCGGCACCTCGAAAAGGAGGTAGCCGACAAAGAAGAAGCTGGCGCCGGCACCATAGGCAGCCGCGGACAATCCAAGGTCGGAATTCATCCGAAGAGCGGCGAACCCGATGTTCACGCGATCAAGATAAGCGATCAAATACAGAAAACACAGAAATGGAACCAGCCGAAACAGTACCTTTCGCATGGTCGCCTTTTGGGCGACAGTCATTCCGGCCCCCCAGTCGCGTGACGCGGTTGCACCGACTGTTACCGTTTCGGCCATCTTATTCTCCTTCAGGCATTCTCGCGTATTGTTGCGCGGAGGCTGCGAAGCGGACCTGGCGTGATCGATGTCCTGTTGCAATAATTCTTGTCACGACCCCTCCCCCCAGGCGGCAGGAGTGGGGGCAGCACGGAAGTCCCGGTGAGAGAGCATCATGTCCTCCGACATTTCCCCGATGGGTGGCCCCACCGTCCCTCCCGGCAGGTAACCTACTGCCGGAACGTTCCTGGTTGCAACGGTGAAGCGACCGGTGGAGGTGTCAGCGACCGCTGAGCGCTGCAGGCGCGTCGCGCCGAGGAACATGCCGGCCCGCCGGTCTGCATCGAGGCCGGCGTCTCCTGCCGGCAATCGGGCGACCCATTGCTCGGCAGTCGAGGCATTTTCCAGCACCAAATCAGGCGGTGTGCTTGACTCCCCCCCCGCCGGGGACCATAAGCCGCTCCTTCATCCGCCGGTCCGCGAGGGTTCGCGCACCGGCGCGCACTGTGTTGGGGTTGGCGTGTTCGAGAGCCTTTCGGGCAAGTTCTCCGGCGTCTTCGACCGGCTGCGCAGCCGCGGCGCGCTGAGCGAGGGCGACGTCAACGACGCCTTGCGCGAAGTGCGCCTGGCGCTGCTCGACGCCGATGTCGCCTTGCCGGTGGTCCGCGACTTCGTCGCCAAGGTCCGCGAACGCGCGGTCGGCCAGGAAGTGCTGGCCAGCGTTTCGCCCGGCCAGCAGGTCGTGAAGATCGTCAACGACGTGCTGATCGAGCAGCTTGGCGGCGCCGGCGCCGTGCCGCTCAACCTGAACGCCCCGGCGCCCATCCCCATGCGGATGGTCGGCCTGCAGGGCTCGGGCAAGACCACCACCGCCGGCAAGCTGGCGCTGCGCTTCGCCCAGCGGCTGCGCAAGAAGGTGCTGCTGGCCAGCCTCGACACCCAGCGCCCGGCCGCCCAGTTGCAGTTGGCCCAGCTCGCCGAGCAGGCCGGCGTGCCGTCCCTGCCCATCATCGCCGGGCAGACGCCGCTCGAAATCGCCATCCGCGCCATGGATACCGCCCGGCGCGAGGTGTTCGACATCGTCATCCTCGACACCGCCGGCCGGCTCTCGATCGACCAGGCGCTGATGGACGAGGTGAAGGCCGTCCGTGCCGCCGCCAACCCGGCCGAGACCCTGCTGGTGGTCGACGCCATGACCGGCCAGGACGCGGTGAACACGGCGCGCGCCTTCAACGAGGCGGTCGGCATCACCGGCATCGTGATGACCCGCATGGACGGCGACGCCCGCGGCGGCGCCGCGCTGTCGATGCGCGCCATCACCGGCGCGCCGATCAAGCTGGTGGGCACCGGCGAAAAAATCGACGCCCTGGAGGAATTCCATCCCGAGCGCGTCGCCGGCCGCATCCTCGGCATGGGCGACGTGGTCGGGCTGGTCGAGAAGGCGGCGGAGGTCGTCGACCAGGAAGAGGCGGAAAAGCTCGCCCGCCGGATGGCGAAGGGCCGTTTTGATCTTGAGGACTACGCGAAGCAGCTCAAACAGATCAACAAGATGGGCAGCCTCTCGTCGATCCTCGGCATGCTGCCCGGCGCCAACAAAATCCAGGCGCAGCTGGAGGCGGCCGGCAAGGCCGATCTCGACAAGACCATGCTGAAGCGCCAGGCCGCCATCATCGGCTCGATGACGCCGAAGGAGCGCCGGGCGCCCGATATCATCAAGGCCAACCGCAAGAAGCGCATCGCCGCCGGCTCCGGCACCTCGGTGCAGGAGGTCAACCGGCTGCTCAAGCAGTTCGACGAGATGTCCGGCATGATGAAGCGCATGAGCCGGCTCGGCGAGAAGGGCCTGATGCGCCATGGCCTTGCCGCCCTGATGCCCGGCAACCGCCGGCCCTACTGATTTCTCTTTTCCACGACTGCAATAACGGAGACCGTATTCCCCATGGGCCTGAAGATCCGCCTCGCCCGCGCCGGCGCCAAGAAGCGCCCGTACTATCACATCGTCATCGCGGACAGCCGCTCGCCGCGCGACGGCCGCTTCATCGAGAAGGTCGGCAGCTATAATCCGCTGCTGAAGAAGGACGACGCCCAGCGCCTGGTGCTGAAGTCCGAGCGCATCACCGAGTGGCTCGGCAAGGGCGCGCAGCCGACCGAGCGGGTCGCCCGCTTCCTGGGCGCCCAGGGCCTGGCCAAGTGGGA
>CAIMEK010000778.1 GCA_903839965.1 uncultured Acetobacteraceae bacterium
AGCTTGGCCAGCCCGGCGAGGATGCAGCCGAACCGGGCCGCGAAGTCGGGGGCGAAGGCTTGGACCGGGGCCGGGAGGAGGACTGCGCTCACGCATATATTCCTAGCATAAGCCCGACATTAACGCAAGGAAAAATTTCCCGCATTTCGGGAGCGCTTTCGCCACGCAAGGGCGCTTCCGCCACGCAAGGGCGCTTTCGCCACGCAAGGGCGCTTTCGCCACGCAAGGGCGTGGCTGTCGCGGGGTCGTGGCTGTCGCGGGGTCGTGGCTGTCGCGGGGTCGTGGCTGTCGCGGGGTCGTGGCTGTCGCGGGGTCGCGCGATGCGGGCTACACGTTACTGAACCAGGCCCGGACGAGGCCATCCCCACAAACTTGACTTCCCCGGTCATCATGCGCATGGATGCGCATCGCCGGGAGGTGCCCATGAGCTACGATCGCAGCGCCCCGAAGCGCGCCACCAACCTGAGCCTGAACGCCGACCTGGTGAAGCGCGCCCGCGCCGTCTCACCCAACCTCTCGGAGACGGTGGAACGCCTGCTCGCCGAGCATGTCGAGCGCCAGGACGCCGGCAAGGCGGCCCGCATCCAGGCCTCGCTCGAGATGTTGAATGCTTTCTACGAGGAACACGGTTTGGTGGGCGAAGAGTTCATGCCGATCTGATGGCGCAGTTCGATGTTCATGCGAACCGGGGCCGCCTGCAAAGCGAAGCGCCGTTCCTGATCGTCATCCAGTCGTCGCGCTTCGATAACGCACCGACACGTCTCGTCATTCCCCTGATTGTCCGGCCCCTCGGCTCCGCGTCGGAACTCACGCCGGAACTGATTGTTGCGGGCGGGATCCTTTATCTCAATGTCCTGCAGATGTTTTCCATTCCCAGCCGGTTGCTTGGTCCGGTCGTCGCCTCGCTCGCCGACGACGCCTCCGCCGCCCGCGTTATCGCCGCCGTCGACGAGGTGATCGCCACCGCCTTCCGCTGACTTTCACCCCGCCCGCAGCGTCCTGAACGCCTCGCGCTGCTCGAACAGGTGCAGCAGCACCCGCACGGCCTGGCCACGCTCGCTCTGCAGCTTGGGGTCGCGCTGCACCAGCACCTCGGCATCCCGCCCGGCCATGTGCAGCAGCCCCTCGTCGCCCACCGGATCGGCCAGCCGCCAACCCGGCACGCCGGCCTGGCGCGTGCCCAGCAGATCGCCGCCGCCGCGGATGCGGAAATCCTCGTCGGCGATGCGGAACCCGTCCTCGGTGTCGCGCAACAGCGTCAGCCGCCGCCGCGCCGGCTCCGCCAACCCGTCGGCGTGCAGCAACAGGCAGAAACTCGCCTCCTGCCCACGCCCGACCCGCCCGCGCAACTGATGCAGCGGCGCCAGCCCGAACCGCTCGGCGTGCTCGATCACCATCACGCTCGCCTCCGGCACGTCCACGCCCACCTCGATCACCGTGGTGGCCACCAGCAGCCGGGTCCGCCCGGCGGCGAAATCCGCCAGCGCCGCCTCGCGCACGGGGCTGTCCTGCCGCCCGTGCGCCAGCCCCACCACCCCACCGAACCGCGCATGCAGGTCGGAAAAACGCTCCTCGGCCGCCGCCAGGTCGATCAGCTCGCTCTCGGCCACCAGCGGACACACCCAGTAGACCCGCGCGCCGCCCTCCAGCGCGCGCGCCACCGCCTCCGCCACGTCCGGCAACGTCGCCAGGGAATGCAGCGTGGTGCGCACCGGCTTGCGCCCGGCCGGCTTGCCGGTGAGCCGGCTCACCTGCATCTCGCCCCATTGGGTCAGCAGCAGCGTGCGCGGGATCGGGGTGGCCGTCATCACCAGCACGTCGGCCGCCACCCCCTTGCCGCCCATGCGCAGCCGCTGCTCCACGCCGAACCGGTGCTGCTCGTCGATCACCGCCAACCCGAGTTCGCGGAACGCCACCCCCTCCTGCACCAGCGCATGCGTGCCCACCACGATCGGGATGGACCCGTCCGCCAGCCCCTCCAGCACGGCGGCCCGCGCCTTGCCCGTCACCGAGCCGGTGAGCAGCGCACAGGGCACCGGAGAAATCCGCTCCAGCGTCCGGTGGTGCTGCCGCGCGAGGATTTCGGTCGGCGCCATCAGCGCCCCCTGCACGCCGGCTTCCACCGCCCGCAACAGCGCCAGCACCGCCACCAGCGTCTTGCCGGAGCCCACATCGCCCTGCAGCAGCCGCAACATCCGCCGCGGCGCGGCCAGGTCGGCGTCGATCTCCGCCAGCACCTCCCGCTGCGCCCCGGTCAGCGGATACCCGAACGCCGCCAGCGTCTGCGCCCGCAGCGCCCCGTCGCCCACCAGCGCACGGCCCGGACGCTCGCGCACCCGCCGGCGGGCGAACGCCAGCGCGATCTGCCCGGCCAGCAACTCGTCATAGGCCAGCCGCCGGCGCGCCCCCGGCGGCGGTGGGGCCTGCGGCGCATGCAACAGGCGCAGCGCCTCGGCAAACCCCGGCCAGCCCTCCCGCGCCAGCAATGCCGGGTCGTGCCACTCCGGCAGCTCCGGAAGCCGCGCCAGAGCCTGCGCCACCGGCTTACGCAAATGCCACGGGAACAGCCCCGCCGTCAGCGGCCAGACCGGCTCGATCCAGGGCAACCCCTCCGCATGGTCGGCCGGCACGATATGGTCGGGATGCACGATCTGCCGGCGCTCGTCGAACTTGCCCGACACCAGCACCCGCGCCCCCTTCGGCAGCTTCGCCGCGGGAAAGCGCTGGAAGAACACCAGATCCATGAACCCGCTGCCGTCGCCAACCACCACCTTGGTCGGCTGGCGTGCCGTCGCCGGCGGGTCGATGCGCACCACCTCCACCTCGACCGTCACCAACGCCCCCGGCACCGCCGCGGCAATGGAGGTGCGCGTGCGTCGGTCGATCCAGCTTTCGGGCAGATGAAACAGCAGGTCGATCACCCGCGTCCCGCCCGCCGCGCGCGCGATCAACGCCGCCACCGCCGCCCCGACACCGCGCAAGGCGGTCAACGGCTCGAACAGCGGCGCACACAGGCTGGCCGGAATGGGGGAGGGCGACGAAGGGGACACGGGCTGACACACTCCAGGCCGGCGGTCTATATGACCCTCTGGATGACCGAACCAGCCCCGCCGAACCCCGACCCGCGCCGCCGCCGCCTGTTCTGGCGCGCCACCCACCGTGGCACGCATGAGAACGACATCCTGCTGGGCGGCTTCGTCGCCCGCCACATCGACACCCTGACGGAAGACCAACTCGACGCGCTGGAGGAAATCATCGAACGGCCCGACGCCGACCTCGGCGACTGGCTGACCGGCCGCAAACCCATCCCCCACGGTTTCGACTCCCCCCTCCTGCAATCCATCCGCGCCTTCGCCCTGGACCCCGCAAACCGGTGATGGACGCGCAGGAAGGCAAGGAAAGGCCAGGGCGGAGCCCCATAGGCGCGGAGATAAAAGAAATATCCTTTCTTGTCAGTTGGTTAGATTTCCCGACACGTCCCAGGACGGATGGCTGGCCCCGATGGGCCGAACTCCGGCCCAACTTTCCATATCCCAAGCCTGCGGCTGCTGG
>CAIMEK010000779.1 GCA_903839965.1 uncultured Acetobacteraceae bacterium
GCATCCCGCGAGCCAGCATTTTCTGCGCGTCCAACAGGTTTCCAAATCCAGCAGCCGCAGGCTTGGGATATGGAAAGTTGGGCCGGAGTTCGGCCCATCGGGGCCAGCCATCCGTCCTGGGACGTGTCGGGAAATCCAACCGACTGACAAGAAAGGATATTTCTCTTATCTCCGCGCTTATGGGGCTTCGCCCCTGGACCCCACCAAGGGCCGAGGGGCCCTTGGAACCCATTCGTTTAGGGGGTCTTGGCGAGAGGGGGGTGAGGAGATGCATCAACGTCTCCTCACCTCCCTCTCGCCAAAACCCCCCAAGTGGCGGGGTCCAGGGGCCTCACGGCCCCTGGCGGGTTCAGGGCGGAGCCCTGGCCTTCCTTCCTTGTGTCTCCTCCCATGAAGCTCGTCCTGCGGTTGGCGAGGCGGGAGTTGCGGGGGGGGGTGCGGGGGTTGCGGATTGTGTTGGCGTGCCTTGCGCTCGGGGTGGCGGCGATTGCGGCTGTCGGGGGGTTGCGCGAGGGGATTGAGTTAGGGTTGGCGCGGGATGGGGCGCGCATTCTTGGCGGGGACCTGTCGGTGCAGGGCGGGTCGCAGCCTTTGCCGGAGGCGTTGCGGGGGTGGTTGCGGGGGCGGGGGGCGTGGGTTTCGGATGTGGTCAGCCTGCGCTCGATGCTGGTGGCGCCGTCCGGCGAGCGGTTGCTGGTGGAGTTGAAGGCGGTGGACGGGGGGTGGCCGCTGCTGGGGACGGCGGGGCTTGAGCCGCCGGGGGCGGTGGCGACGGCGTTGGCGGATGGGGTGGTGGCGGAGCCGCTGGTGCTGGAGCGGTTGCGGCTGAAGCCGGGGGATGTTGTGCGGCTGGGCAATGCGTCGCTGGTGTTGCGGGCGGCGTTGACCAGCGAGCCGGACCGGGTGGCGACGCCGTCGATTTTCGGGCCGCGGGTGGTGATGGGGTTGGCTGGTTTGCCGGGGACCGGGCTGTTGGCGCCCGGGGCGATTGCCGAGCATTCGCTGCGGGCGGCGTTGCCGCCGGGGGCCGACGTGGCGGGCACCATTGCGGAGCTGCGGGCGGCGTTTCCGGGCACCGGGTGGCGGGTGCGGGATGCGCGCACCGCGGCGCCGGGGGTGGACCAGTTCATCGACCGCACCAGCCTGTTCATGACGCTGGTGGGGCTGACCAGTCTGTTGGTGGGCGGCATCGGGGTGGCGAATGGCGTGCGGGCCTGGGTGTCGGCGCGGGCGCGCACGATTGCGACGTTGCGGTGTCTGGGGGCGGCGCCCGGGTTGGTGTTCGCGGTGTGCCTGGTGCAGGTGATGGCGCTGGCGGCGGTTGGGGTGGTGGCGGGGCTGGTGGTCGGGGCGGTGTTGCCGGTTTTGGCGGCGACGGCGCTGGCCGGGGTGTTGCCGGTGACGCCGGAGGTGGGGCCGTTCCTGAGCCCGCTGGTGCTGGCGGCGGCCTATGGGCTGCTGACCGCGGCGGCGTTTTCGTTATGGCCATTGGCGCGGGCGATGCGCATTCCGGGCGCGGCGCTGTTCCGCGACGCCTTGTTGCCGGACCCGACGCCGGCGCCGCGGTGGCTGGTGGCGGCCAATGTCGGGGTGGTGCTGGCGTTGGTGGGGTTGACCATCGCCACCGCGGTGGAGCGGCGGTTCGCGCTGTATTTCTGCATCGGCGCGGCGGCGACGCTGCTGCTGTTCCGGGCCGGCGGGTGGGCGTTGATGCGGGGGGCGGCGTGGCTGCCGGCGCCGCGGTTCCCCTCGGTGCGGCTGGGCTTGTCGAACCTGTATCGTCCGGGCGCGCCGACGCCGCTGATGCTGGTTTCGGTGGGATTGGGCCTGTCGACGCTGGCCGCGGTGGCGCTGATCGAGGGCAACATCCGCCGCCAGATCGACGAGCAGTTGCCGCGGGAGGCGCCGAGCTTCTTTTTCATCGACATCCAGAACGACCAGATGGATGCGTTCCGCCGTATCCTGGCCGGGGTGCCGGGGGTGCGCGACATGCAGGAGGTGCCCAGCCTGCGGGCCCGCGTGGTGGCGGTGAACGGGGTGCCGGCGGAGCGGGTGGCGGCGACGCCGGACACCGCCTGGGCGTTGCGCGGCGATCGCGGGCTGACCTATGCGCACGCCATGCCTGCCGGCACGCGGCTGGTGGCGGGGTCGTGGTGGCCGGCGGACTATGCCGGTCCGCCGCTGGTTTCCTTCGATGCGGCGTTGGCGCGCGGCTGGGGGGTGAAGCTCGGCGACACGCTGCGGTTGAACGTGCTCGGCCGCGACCTGGATTTCCGGATCGCCAGCATGCGCGACATCGCCTGGCGGTCGCTCGGCATCAACTTCACCATGGTCGCCAGTCCCGGGCTGCTGGAGCAGGCGCCGCACACGCATATCGCCACGGTGCGGGCGGACGCGGCCGACCAGGCGGCGTTGCTGCGGGCGGTGACGGACGGGTTGCCGAACGTGTCGGGCATCCGGGTGTCGGACGTGCTCGCCGCGGTGAGCGATCTGCTGGGCCAGATCGGGGCGGCGCTGGGGGCGACCGCTTCGGTGACGCTGGTGGCCGGGGCGCTGGTGCTGGCGGGCGCGGTGGCGGCGGGGCAGCGGCGGCGCATCCAGGAGGCGGTGATCCTGAAGAGCCTGGGGGCCACGCGGGCGCAGATCCGCGCCGCCTGGCTGGTGGAGTTCGGCGTGCTGGGCGCGACCGCGGGGCTGCTGGCCGCGGTGGTGGGCACCGCGGCGTCGTGGGCGGTGGTGCGCCAGGTGATGGCGGCGGACTGGTATTTCCTGCCCGGCCGGCTGGCGATTACGGTTGCGGGGTGCGTGGCGCTGATGCTGGGTTTCGGCTATATTGGCACCGCCGCGGCCTTGCGCGCCCGCGCGGCGCCGTTGCTGCGGAACGAATAGGGGAAACATTACAACGAATTCGCTTGATCGCCGGCCAGCCGTCCCCAAAATGAAACCCGACAGGCATTCCGCCTGAAACCGAGGAAGAGACAGACCATGGCTTTCAGTCCCGACTATCGGACCTACACGGGCGCGACCCGCGCAGCCGAGACGGCCGCGGTACTGGATGCGGGCCTGCGCGCCTATATGCTGCGTGTCTACAACTGGATGGCGTCCGGCCTGGTGCTCACCGGGGCCGTTGCCTACGCCATCGCCAACACCAGCCTGCTGAACGTGTTCTACCCGCTGGTCATGATGCCGAGCGGGCGGATGGTGCACCAGCCCGGGGTGTTGGCCTGGATCAGCATCTTCGCGCCGCTGGCCTTTGTTCTCGTGCTGAACATCGGCGTCAACAAGCTCTCCACCACCGCGGTGCAGGCGCTCTACTGGGCGTTCTGCCTGACGATGGGCGCCAGCCTGACCAACATTTTCCTGATCTACACCGGCGATTCGATCGTGCGGGTGTTCTTCGTCACCGCCGGCACCTTCGCGGCGATGAGCATCTGGGGCTACACCACCAAGACCGACCTGACGAAGATGGGCAGTTTCCTGATCATGGGGCTGTTCGGCATCGTGCTGGCCAGCCTGGTGAACATGTTCATGGGCAGCGCCGGCCTGCAGTTCGCCATCAGCGTCATCGGCGTGCTGGTGTTCACCGGCCTGACCGCCTGGGACACCCAGCGGATCAAGGCCGACTTCGTGCAGTTCGCCTATGCCTATGGCCCGGGCGAGGCCGGCAAGCGCAGCGTGTATGACGCGCTCGGCCTGTATCTGAACTTCGTCAACCTGTTCCAGATGCTGCTCATGCTGATGGGCAACCGCAACAGCAACTGAGCGGGTCGTCGCCAAAAAAGGGCTCCAGCCCTGGGCTGGAGCCCTTTGCGTGTACGCCGGATGGGCTTCAGGCGGCCTTGAGGAAGGTGACGAGCTTGGCGGCCGCGGTGGGTTTGTCGGTGGCGTCCAGCGCCGCCAGTTCGGCAGCCAGGCGGTCCACGGCGGATTCGTAAATCTGCCGTTCGGAGAAGCTCTGGTCGGGCTGGCCGGCGTTGCGGTGCAGGTCGCGCACCACCTCGGCGATGGCGATCGGGTCGCCGGAATTGATCTTCGCCTCGTATTCCTGGGCCCGCCGCGACCACATGGTGCGCTTGATGCGCGCCCGTCCGCGCAGCACCGCCAAGGCCTCGTCGAACTTCGCTTGGGTGGCCAGCTTGCGCAGCCCGGCGCTGCGGGCCTTGGCGACCGGCACCCGCAGGGTCATGCGGTTTTCCTCGAAGGTGATGTGGATCAGTTCGAGGCGATGGCCGGCGATGTCCTCGGTGGCGATCTTTTCCACTTTGCCCACGCCATGCGTCGGGTAGACGACGTAGTCGCCCTCGACGAAGTTTTCCGCGGGGGAGGCGAGGCGAACGGGCAGGCTCGGGCGCGAGCCGGGCATGCCGTTCATGGGCCGGTGGTCGGCGGGCTTCGATTCGATGATATGGGGGATAAGGGGGGCTTCCTGCGGCTGCGTGTCGTGGGGGGCGGTCTCGGCCGGTTTGGCCGGCTCGGGGGCCGGCAGCGGCGCCGGTTCGGCGGGCTCGACCGTTTCCACGATCGCCTCGACGGGGGGCTCGGGCTCGACGGCCTGCACGGGCTCGACCACTGGGGCGGGCGGCTCGGGCGCTGGCGGCGGCCCGGGTGGCATGACGATCGCCGGCATGACGATCGCCACTTCCGGCTCCGCGACCGGCGGGGGGGCGGCGACCTGCAGGGCTGGCGCCGGTTTGGCGGCCGGCACCAACGGTTTCGCCGCGACCTTCGGCGTTGCCGGCGGCCTGGCGGCGGGCTGCGGCTTTGCCGCGGCCTTCGGTTTGGCGATGGGTTTCGGCTTCGCCGGCGCGCCTGCCCTGGACGGGGCCTTCGCCTGGGCCTTCGCCTTGACCGGCGGCTTCGGCTTCGGCTTTGCCTTCGCCTTCACCGGCGGCTTGGCAGTCGCCTTTCCGGCGGCCGCTGCGGCCTTTCCGGCGGGCGGCCTGGAGGGCGGCTTCGCCGCCGGTTTGCCGGCGGAAGCAGGCGCGGAGCCGGTTTTGCCACGGCTACGCGTCGGCGCAGCGTGCCGAACAGTGGAAGGCAGTGTCGTTGTCTCGCGCTCGCTGGCTGCGGACACCTTCATTGCGAACCTCGTGGCTCCAGAAACGCCAATGACCGGGCACGGTCTCGTCAACAGCAGACGCAGCGCCAAGTCAGCCGAATGATCCCCGGCCGCTGCCTTGATACTGCGAAGCTTGCCCTGTGGAACAGGCGGAGCCAGCGACCCGGGTCGTCAGCCAACCGACAACCCGACGCGCGCTCCTTTACGCCCACCACCACCACACCATACCCGATTTGGGGCCTCGATCATAGACCCGCAAGCCGCCGGAGCCCTCCCGGCCGCCACATTTTCTTCATATCTGGACCGCGTGCGGCCGGTTTCTGGTCAACTGGCCCCGGTCAGGGCTTGCCCGGCTCCGGGGAGAACAGCTTCGCCTTGTCGGGCTTGTCCTTCCACGCGTCCGCATCGGCCGGCGGCTCGCCCTTGCGGGTGATGTTCGGCCACAGCGCGGAATAGGTGCGGTTCTGCTCGGCCCACTCGGCCGCCCGGTCGTCGCTGTCGGGCAGGATCGCCTCGGCCGGGCATTCCGGCTCGCAGACCCCGCAATCGATGCACTCGTCGGGCTGGATGACCAGCATGTTCTCGCCGACGTAGAAGCAGTCCACCGGACAAACCTCGACGCAGTCCATGTACTTGCAGCGAATACAGTTTTCGGTGACCACGTAGGTCATCTGGGTTCCTCGTGCGGCAGCGGGCTCAGGGCGGGCGATATGACGCCGTTTTACCCTGACCGCAAGGGCTCGCCGGCGCCGCCCCTTCGCTTCGCTCACTGATTTCCCGGTAGAGCAGCCTTGCTTCGCTGGCAGGGCCGCGCCGTGCGGCCAGCGCCAGCACCTCCAGCACGATCACCCGGCCGCGCAGCGGCAGCGTGATCACGTCGCCCACCCGCAGCCGGGCATGCGCCTTGTCGGTCGGCTGGCGGTTGAGGCGCAGCATCCCCTGGGCGATCAGCTCCGCACAGTCCGGGCGCGCCTTCATGAAGCGGGCGCACCACAGCCATTTGTCCAGCCGCTGCCACTCGCGGTCCTCGGCCTCCGGGCGCGCGGCCGACATCAGCCGCGCAGCGCCGCCAATGCGGCGAACGGATGGCCGGCGACCGGCGGGTGACGGCGCGACGGCCGGATCGGCGGAACGCGCCTGAGCGGGACCGCCATCGGCGGCATCGGCGGCCCGAACTGGTCGTTGGCCAGCGTGCCCGCCGGGATCAGCCGGAAACCGAGACCGCGCAGCACCGCCGGCACGATCTCGGGCTTGGCCGACAGCCGCGAGGCCAGGTCGGCGGGCACCGGCACCGGCCGCTGCCGCGCCGCGAAGGCCAGTTCGGCGACGATCCGCTCGGCGACGTCCAGCCGCACCAGCACCGGCCCGGCGGCAATCCACCCCATCGCGGTGGCGAAATCCTCCGGCCAGCCGGCCGGCGGGGCGGTGGATACCGCTCCCGGGGGCGGCAATTCGGGCACCGGCACGCCGGCGCGCAACGCCCACAGCAGCGCCCGCATGGCTGCCGCGCGCGGCTTCAGCAGCGCCGGCATGAACAGCGCATGCCGTCCGGCCCGCACGCCCAACGCCTTCAGCCGCCCGCGCAGGTCGGGCGGCACGGCGTTCTCAGTGGCGCCCGGCACCACGCCGAGCCCCTCGATCAGCCGGTGCAGCGGCCCGCGCAGCGCGCCCTCGGCATCGGCCGCCGCCACCGCCGCCGTCAGCGGCGCCAGCGCCGCCTGCACCTGGCCCTGCACGAAACGCTGCAGCCGCACCCGCACCCGCTCGCGCGACGGGCCGTCGAGGAACTCGCTGTCCAGCACCTCGACCCGGGGCCGCAACACGTTCGCCGCCGGCCGCAACCGCGCCACCGGGGTGCCGGCCCAGGCGATGTGCTGCCAGGCCGCCGCCGGGTCGGGCACCCAGGCGAACGCCACATCCGCCTCGGCTTCCAGCTTGCCCACGCGCTGCGGCATCTCCTCACGCAAGGCGCGCCGCGCCGCCCGCAACACCAGCCGACGCTCCTCGCCTTCGCTCAACGGATCCGGCGCGAAGTCGAACCCCGCGATCTGGCCGACCGGATGGCCCTCCACCACGACCTCGCCCCGCCGCGTCACCGCGGACAGCAGCTCTACCCCGTCGTTCGCCTCCAGCCGGCGCATCAGCTGCGCGGCGCGGCGGTCGACGAAACGGGCGGTCAGCCGCTCGTGCAGCACGTCGGACAGCCGGTCCTCCACCTCGCGGGCGCGACCCTGCCAGTGCAGCGCATCGGGCACCCAGTCCGAGCGGGCGGCGATGTAGGACCACACCCGCACGCCGGACAGCCGCTGCATCAAGGTGTCGATGTCGCCTTCGACGCGGTCGAGCGCGGCGACCTGCCCGGCGATCCAGTCGGTCGGCAGCCTGCGGTCGCGCACCACGTGGGCGAACACCCGGCCGCACAGCTTCACATGGCTGTCCTCGGCCAGCTTGCGGAAATCGGGGATCTGGCAGGCGTCCCACAGCAGCCGTACCCGGCCGCGGCCGCGCGCCAGCTCGCGCACCTCCGGCTCGCGCGCCAGCGTGGCCAGCGTCTGCAGGTCGGTGGCGTCGTTGCCGCGCACCAGGCCCGGCCCGGGCGGCGGCTCCAGCAGGCTGCCCAGCAACGCATCCACATGGCTGAAATCGAGCTCGCTGTTGCGCCAGCACAGTTGCTCCAGCCGCTCGAAGCTGTGCGTCTCGATCGCTTCCACGAGCTGCGGCTGCAGCGGCGGACACTCGGCCGTGGTGCCGAAGGTGCCGTCGCGCATGCCCCGGCCGGCCCGGCCCGCGATCTGCGCCAGCTCCGGCGCCTTCAACGCGCGCGGCCGGTGGCCGTCGAACTTGCCCAGCCCGGCGAAGGCGACATGGTCCACGTTCATGTTCAGGCCCATGCCGATGGCGTCCGTCGCCACCAGGAAATCGACCTCCTTCTGCTGGTAGAGCGCCACCTGGGCGTTGCGGGTGCGCGGCGACAACCGCCCCATGACCACCGCACAGCCGCCCCGCCGGCGACGGATCATCTCGGCGATGGCGTAGACCTCGGCGGCGCTGAAGGCGACCACGGCGGTGCGCGGCGGCACCCGCGACAACTTTGTGACCCCGGCATGCACGAGCTGGGACAGCCGCGGCCTGGTCTCCACCTCGGCCTGCGGCACCAGGCGTTGCAGCAGCGGGCGGATGGTTTCCGCGCCGAGGAACATGGTCTCCACCAAGCCGCGCGCATGCAACAGCCGGTCGGTGAACACATGCCCGCGGTCGGGGTCGGCACAGAGCTGGATCTCGTCGACGGCGACGAACTCGACGCGGCGGTCGAGCGGCATCGCCTCGGTGGTGCAGGAGAACCAACGGGCGTCCGGCGGGACGATCTTTTCCTCGCCGGTGATCAAGGCCACATGCCGCGCGCCGTTGCGCGCCACCATGCGGTCGTAGTTCTCGCGCGCCAACAGCCGCAACGGAAAGCCGATGATGCCGGACGCATGCGCCAACAGGCGCTCCATGGCCAGATGCGTCTTGCCCGTGTTGGTGGGCCCGAGAACAGCCTTCACCCGCGCCGGCAGGTCGCCCAGTGCGAATCCCGACATGCCAGGAATGGTTGGGTCTCCCGCCGCCGAACGCAAGCCCTATCGAGGGAGGCAAGGCGAGGGGCTCTGCCCCTCGACCCCGCCAAGGGCCGTGAGGCCCTTGGAACCCGTTCGTTTTAGGGGGTCTTGGCGAGAGGGGGGTGAGGAGATGTCGATGCAGCTCCTCGCCCC
>CAIMEK010000780.1 GCA_903839965.1 uncultured Acetobacteraceae bacterium
GCGCGGATCGTCCACGAAAAACTGCTGGTATTCGGGGTGCAGCTTGATGCCGCGAATGCCGTCCCGCGCCAACTGCGCAATCTCCGCGGCCCACTCCTCACTCTCCGGGTGCAAGCTGCCGAAACAGACCAGGTCGTCATAGCGCCGGTTGGTCTCGACGGCCCAGGCATTGATGCCGCGCGCCTGCGACGGCTTGGTGGCGATGGGCATCATCACCGACAGGTCAATGCCCGCGTCGTGCATGGAGGCGCGCAGGCCATCGCAGGTGCCATCGGTATAGGCGGGGATATCGGCGTTGCCGGTGAGCACCGCCAGCGCGCGCTGCGCCAGGCTGTCCGGAAAGGTATGGGTGTGGAAGTCGATAATCATGGCAGACTCGCGAGAAACGCGCGCACGGCGTGATTGAAGACGCCGGGATGCTCCAGCGGGGCCAGATGCCCGGCGCGCGGGATCAGCGCGAAGCGGGCGCCGGGAACCGCCGCGGCCAGGCGGCGCATGCCGTCGGGCGGGCTGACGGTGTCCTGCTCACCGCAGAGCACCAGCGTCGGCGTGGCGATCTCCGGCAGTAGCGCGAGGCAGTCGGGCCGCAGCGCCATGCCCAGCGTGGTCTGCGCCAGCCCCTCGGGGTTCATGCCGGCGGCGATCGCCTGGTACTCCTCGACCAGCGCGGGCTGTTCGGTGCGGGTGACGGCGGCGAAGAGGTCGTTCACCCGGTCGCGCAGCATGGCGGCGCCCTGGGTCCGCAGGCCATCGACCGTGCGCCGGCGGCGCGCCGCCTGCTCGGGAGTGTCCGCTTCGGCGCGAGTGTCGGCGAGAATCAGCCCGCGGAAACGGTCGGCGGCGCGCCGGTACAGGGCGAAGGCGACGTAGGCGCCCATCGACACCCCCATCACCACCGCGCGCTCGATCCCCAGCGCATCCAGCAGGCGCAGCATATCGTCGGCATGCAGTTCCATGGTAAACGGGCCGGGCGTCACCGTGCTCCGCCCCACCCCGCGCAGGTCGGGCATAAGCAGCCGCGCCGCATCCGCCAGACTCGCTTGCTCGCGCCAGATGCGATGATCGAACGGAAACGGCGGCAGGCACAGCAACGGGATGCCGGCGCCGAGGTCGTCATAATAGAGCGACAGGTCGTCGAGTTGCAGGACCATCGTGTTACCTTTCAAGCAGCAGCCGGCTTCGCTCCCTGCGGTCGCGGCGCCTACGTTATCAATACATCTCGCCCAAAACCCGCAGCCAATTGCCGTGCATCACGGAAGCGACCGCCGCTTCATTATACCCGGCTTGCGCCAGCAGGTGGGCGAAATGACGCAGATCGGCGATGGAATCGACCTCGCGGGGCACCACTTCGCAGCCGACGCCGCCGTCCAGGTCGGTGCCGATGCCGAGGTGCGCCAGGCCGACCAGCTTCGCGATATGCTCCAGGTGGGGCAGCAAATCCGCCAGCCCGACCGCCTCCTTCCCCTGGATATCGGTCCATTCCGGGCGGATGAAGCGGTTGTAGAGGATGAGGCCGATCACGCCGCCGCGGTCGGCGATGGCGCGGATCATGTCGTCGCTGAGCTGGCGGTCGGTGGGCACCAGCGTGCGGCAGTTGGCGTGCGAGGCGACCACCCGCCCGCGGAACACCTCCAGCGCCTGCCAGAACGCTTCCTCCGCCAGGTGGCTCACGTCCAGTGCCAGCCCCAGCCGGTCCATCTCGCGCAGCAGTTCGCGGCCCGCGTCGGTCAGCGGGCCGGGTTCGCCGGTGCCGCCGGCATAGCGCGTGCCATGCCAGGAGAGCCCCAGCAGGCGCAGACCGCGCTCCGCGAACCACGCGACATCCGCCGGCGTGCGCAGCGGGTCGGCGCCTTCCATCAGCAGCACCAGCCCGGGCAAATTCCCGCCGCCCGCCGCCGC